>JAHHTS010000099.1 GCA_020024475.1 Oscillospiraceae bacterium | reverse complement strand
CAATATAATATTTTTTATGCATATAAATAAAACTATTTTTTAACTTTGTGACTTTTGCACAAACTTTTTACAATTTTTTTGTTGACAAAGTCATTAAAAGGGTGTATATTATAATCACAACAGGATAACAAATAAAAAACAGTTACCTGTTAGTAGAAAATAAGAGGTGTTTAAAATGGTAATCATATACAATCCTACAGTTTGCCTTGACAATGCCAAAGACATTGAAGGATCAAAACCAAGAATTTATTAATCTTTTAAAATCAGTCAAAAAAGCATAACTTTATTTATGCTTTTAAGACAAGATATTAAAAAACTAAAGATCTCTAAATTATTTCTGCAATTTAATAATAAGCATTTTGAAAGGAAGTTTTACTATGAAAATTTTAAAATATCTTGACCTTGCTGCTAAATCTAACGCTAACAAAGTTAATTTCTAATTTCTAAAATCTACAATTATATTGTTTTATAAAAATCTTAATTACGAAAGGAAAATTTATTATGAAATTCTTTAAATATCTTGACCTTGCTGCTAAATCTAACGCTAACAAAGTTAATTTCTAATTTTATTATATAGTAAGATAAAGTAAATATTTTGGCCACTCTAATGCGAGTGGTCTTTTATTTAATTATGTTTTATATAAATTTTTCATTATTTCATCATTAAATAATACAAAAAGCCACTCTAATGAGTGGCTTTTAATTTATTATATTATTCTAGATGCATCAATACATATACAAATTGCTACTATTATAAGACCCAATATAGCTAATCCTATGATAATATCGAGTTGTTTCAATGTTATATTTAATTGAGAATACCATTCTTCTTTTTGTCGTTGCCATTTAGGTTTTGAAGATTCTTTATTACATTTTGTTGTGCTGTTATTCTCATCTATATTAACTATATTTTTATCTTTTATATCCATATTTTTCATTATTTTTTAGCAACATACTTACGAATATCAAGTGCAACTGCTATTACAATAACAAGTCCCTGAACTATATTATTATAATAAGGATTTACTTGCAAGAATTGAAGAACAACTTTAAGAAGCTCAAATACAAGTACACCAACAAGTACACCACTAACAGTACCAATACCACCGGTTGTTGAAACCCCACCGATTGTGGCACCAGCAATTGCCTCAAGTTCATATCCCATACCTAAAGTAGCAGAAGAACCTCCAGACTTAGCTGTGAGAAGATAACCAGCCACAGCATACATAAAGCCTGCCAAAGCATAGATACGAATTTTAACTTTACGCGTGTCTACACCTGATACTTCAGCAGCATTTTCATTGCCACCAATAGCATACATATATTTACCATGTGTAGTTTTATTATATAAAAACCAAAACATAACAAAGAAAATAACGGCAATTATGAGATAAACTGGTATACCTGGAAATTCACCAGTTTTTAAAATCTTATTATTAAAGAATTTTATAAAAGTTTTTTGAAAGCCACCAATAGGCTGGGCATTTGTAAAAACTAAAGAAATACCATACACAATAGTTTGTGTACCAAGCGTTGCAATAAATGGTGGAACATTAAGAACGGCGATAATAAAACCATTTATAAATCCGATTAAAGTACCAATAATCAGTACGATTAGCAATACTAACCACATATTAATTTCTGGTAAATTAGAAAAAAGTCGTCCTGCATAATTTGCTCTTTGGATAAGTACACCTGTGATGCATGCTGCAAGTCCAACTTGTCGTCCTGCTGAAAGGTCTGTTCCTTTTGTAATTAAGCAACCAGAAACACCAAGAGCAATCAAAAAACGAACAGATGTATTACTTGCAAGATTATTAAAATTACTCCACGACAAAAAATTATCAACTGTAAAACCAACAGCAATACTTATTACGACTAGAATAACTACTATTGGATTGCCTTTAAAATAAGACCATATTTTTTGCGAAAAAGATTGTTTTGTTTTCATAATATTATATAATTCTCCTATTCAAACTTAGTTGCAAGTTCCATGATATTTTCTTGTGTAGCCTCTTTGCCATTAATAAATCCCGTAACTCTGCCGTCACACATAACCATTACTCTGTCTGACATACCTATAAGTTCGCTCATCTCGCTGGAAATCATAATAATACTTTTACCTTGTTTAGCTAAGTCAGCTATAATGCAGTAAATTTCATATTTTGCACCAACATCAATACCTCTAGTAGGTTCATCTAAGATAAGAACATCTGGATTATTTGCTAACCAACGACCAATAAGAACTTTTTGCTGATTTCCTCCGGACAAAGATTTTATTTGAGTTTTACTTGATGGAGCTTTTATATTCATTTTTTCTATATTTTTTAAGACAAGCTCTTCAACTTTTTTATTATTGATTAAAATATTATAATCTAGGTAATTTTGCAATGATGAAATTGAGATATTATCAGCAATACTCAACACCCCCATAATACCCGTTAATCTACGGTCCTCCGTTAGCATTGCTATACCATTATCAATAGCATCTTTGGGACGATTTATGTTCATTACTTTACCTTGATATTTTATTGTACCAGTGGTGTGTGAGCGAATACCAAATATTCCTTCCATCAATTCTGTTCTTTGTGCACCAACCAAACCACCAACACCCAAAATTTCTCCTTTACGAAGTTGAAAACTAACATTACGGAATGAATGTGGATTTATTGACGTGAAGTTTTCAACTTCAAATACAATGTCACCAGGTACGTTTTCTCTTGCAGGATATAAATTTGTTAGTTCACGCCCTACCATTTTTGTAATAATAGAATCAGTCGTAAGTTCATGCGATGGCCATGTTCCTATGTATTGTCCGTCACGCATGATTGTTACTTCATCAGAAATTTGCAATATTTCATCCATTTTATGTGATATGTATACTATTGAAACTCCTTCAGCTTTAAGGTCCTCAATAATTCTAAATAAAGCTTCAACTTCATTTTGTGTTAATGATGATGTTGGCTCATCTAAAATTAGCACTTTACAGTTTGCTGAAACAGCTTTAGCAATTTCAACGGACTGCATCTGTGAAACACTGAGTTCACCTAATAGTTGTTTTGGATCAAAGTCCATTCTTACCTTCTTAAGGAGTTCAGCTGTATCTTCATACATTTTTTTATGGTCAACTACCGGAATAAAGCCGAGAATTTTTTTCATTGGATATCGTCCTAGAAAAATATTCTCACCTACTGTACGAGCAGGTATTGGCTGAAGCTCCTGATGCACCATAGCTATCCCCATATTGAGAGCTTCCATAGGGTCGTTAATATCAACTTTATTTCCTTCAAAATATACTTCGCCCTCATCCATTTTATAAATACCGAACATGCACTTCATCAATGTTGATTTACCCGCACCATTTTCACCCATAAGTGCATGAACGGTACCAGGGCGCAGACGAAGTTGTGCGTGATCCAAAGCTTTTACACCTGGGAATGATTTACTAACATCACGCATCTCGAGGCGATATTCTTGCATAATACAAACCTCCGTTTATTATTATAATCGACTTAAAAGTTTAATCCCAATAAAGTTTAGCATAAATATGCTAAACAATACTCAAATTAAACTCGAAAAAAGGCGAGTTGTTATTTCTCGCCTTTTTAATAAACTGACTAACAGTCAATTACTGTGCATCAACGTAATCCTTATCAACTTTTACGTAATCTACCCAGTAGTAATCTCCAATTTCTTCACCAGCAAGAAGTTTGATAGCAACATCAACAGCTGTATGGGACTGACCAATATGATCATTCAAAACTGTACCTGTCATTTCGCCATTGCCAATCATCTCTATACATTCTGTTAAAGCATCAACACCGAGAAGGTAGATATCTTTGCCAACTGTACGTCCAGCTTTCTGAATAGCAGCTGCTGCACCAAGTGCCATACCATCATTATTGCAGAATACAACTTCAATTTTGTCACCATGTGCTGCTAAAGCGCTTGAAACAAATTCTTCACCTTCAGTTTGCTGCCAGTTACAAATATCTTCTGCAAGTTTCTCAACTTTAACTCCTGCATCAGTTAATGCTTTTATTGAATATTCTGTTCTGTACTGAGCATCAATATTTTCTGGGTCGCCGATAGCCATAATATATGAAACTTTACCATCGCCATTTAAATCGCCATTATCAGCAAGTGAAAGAACAATTTCGCCCTGATATGTACCGGACTGACGTGCGTCTGCTCCAACATAGCAAACTTTATCGTTGTCTATGATTCCTTCATAAGCTTCGTCAATTGGGTTGCCTTCAGCATCATATGCTAATGGTTCTCTGTTAACAAGAACTAGTGGAATACCTGCTTCTGCAACTTCATCAATGATTGTATCTGCTGATGAGGTTTGAACCAAATTGCAGATAATAACATCTACACCCTGTGTAATAAAGTTACGAATTTGGTTTGTCTGTTCAGCCATATCTGTTTTACCGTCAACAATCTGAACATCATATTTAACTGTATCTGTTTCTTTAGAAGCAAAGTAGTTTTCGAGTTCTTCACGGTAAAGAGTCATGAAGTTATCATTAAATTCGTAAATAGCAACGCCCACTTTATAAGTTTTAACGTCGCCATCGGTTGATGAATCACCACTGCCACATGCAACCAGTGACAACATCATAATTGCTGACATGATGAGTGCCAATATTTTTTTCATAATTGAAAATCCTTTCATACTTTTTATGTTTATTTTAGCACTATTTAAACATACTATAAATAAACAACTAACTTTATGTTCATAATATCACCACATTATCTCCGTGTCAACAATTTATTTGAACATATTTCATCATTTTACGACAAATAAATCGATTTTTTTGTATATATTCCACAAATTTATCATACAAACTATGTAAAACATCTAGTTTGTCATAATTTTGTAAATATTTTTTATATCAAACTGTTTAATCTACAGTTAACAATAGCTATGATAAACATTGATTTTGACAAACATAAATTAATGAATACATATTTTTGAACAGTCAAATATGGTGCTATATTTCATACAATATGTAATTTTACATCATTTTAATGGATAAATCAACATTTTTTTATATTTATAAAAATTTTTCTTCATTATTGCTTGTTAATTTTTAATCAATCATGTAAAATTATTTTTTTAGTAAAGTTTTAATACTTTATAATAATTATTTTTAATCATACACGTTTTGAAAGTATTTTTATAATTATTTATTGCAAAATAACACTCGTAAAAGTCAATTTAAACAATATCATCTCAACTATTGAATAATAAATTTGTTCCACTTTATTTGTCTATTTCATTATCCTTAATCCTTTTGGATAATGATTTTTAATAACATTACCATCACATTTTCCCCAACCAAGGCTATAACCATTTACAGAAATAAGTCTCCAGCCTTTTTGTGGATTATCGGTAGCTATTTCGTGCCCCATAAGATATTGTTCAACTCTACAGTCATCTAACGACATATCTTCACAATTTGTCACCTGAGTAGGATTTAAAGCAATAGCGAGGCTATGACTTGGTTCAAATCGTCCTTTTTTTATTTCTCCCAATTGCAACCCAGCTCTTAAAACTTTAAGCTTTGAAAAGTCAGGTGTATTTTCAGGTACACTGTATAGAGTTTGACCAAATAATATAAAATTATCAAACTTTATATCTTTAATATTACTATCAGCAAATGCTTCCCAATCTTTTAACAATTTTTTATCATTTATTACTTTTGAATATTTTATCTTTGCTTGTTCTCCACCTTTTTTTTGCAAAACTGCTACAAAATGACCTTCACCTTTTAGTTTATGTGGAAAAAGGCGCATTGTATTTGAAATAGATTCTTCTCCGTCGGCCCATTGAGGTCTACCTGGAGAAAAATATTTGTAAATCTTTGGTTTTATAACAGAAAATTCAGGATGTCCAGAAATAAATTTTGATACAACTTGCTCATTTTCTTCTGGTGAAAATGTGCAAGTTGAATAAATTATTTTTCCATTAGGTGCGAGCATTTTTGCTGCGCTTTCTAATATATGACTCTGTCTGTTGGCACAAATTAAAACTTGTTCTTGCGACCATTCATCAACAACAGCCTTTTCTTTTCTAAACATCCCCTCGCCACTGCACGGAGCATCTACAACTATCTTATCAAAAAAATACGGAAAATGCTTTTCTAATTCTTGCGGATTATGATTTAATACTATAGCATTTTTTATCCCCATTCTCTCAATGTTACCTGAAAGAATTTTTGCCCTAGATGGAACTATTTCATTTGAAACCAATAATCCTGTTCCCATCAAGGCTGATGCGAGCTGGCTACTTTTACCTCCCGGAGCTGCACATAAATCAAGAATTTTATCACCTTTTTCAACTTCAGCCGCTGCTGCAGGAGCCATTGCACTGGCTTCTTGTATATAATATACTCCTGCATGATGATATGGGTGCTTGCCTGGTCGTGTTTGGTAGTTATAATAAAAGCCTGTATCACACCAATCTATCTTTTCTAATTGAAAAAGATTATTATTATAAAACTTATCAGTATCCGCTTTAAGAGTATTTACTCTTAAAGAATAGTAATTGTCTTTTTCATAGCCTTTTATAAAATCATGGTACTCATTTTTTAAAAGGTTTTCCATTTTAATACAAAAATCTTTTGGTAACTTCACTTGTAATTCCCCTATTATTATTTTCTTCTATATAATAACATAAAAGTTATATTTTTGTCTTGTTTTTTATTGTAAAAAGGTATATCATTGATAAGATTGATTGAAAAGGGGTTTTAATATGAAAAAAGGTGTTTTAGCTGTTGTTACTGCCAGCTTCATATACGGTATCATGCCTGTTTTTATAAAAATAGCTTTGATTGAAGGAATGAGTAGTGGATCTGTTGTTTTTTATAGACTTTTATTTAGTGCAATTTTCTCTTTCATTATTATTAAATTATTCAAAATAGATATGACTGTTACAAAAAAACAACTTGTACAAATGGGAATCTTTGGTATATTGGGTATGGGAGCAACTATGGCTCTTCTAACTGTATCTTATAATTATATTCCTACTGGTCTAGCCACTATGATTCATTTTACATACCCGCTTACAGTTACACTTGTTATGACTTTGATTTTTAAAGAAAAATTAAATAAATCAAAAGCAATCTCATGTCTTTTGGCTTTAAGTGGTATAATTTTAATGGCTGATTTTTCAGTACTTTCTATTCTCGGAATTCTTACTGCTCTTTGTAGTGGCATTACTTATGCCAGTTATATTATTGCAAATAAAAAAAGTTGTTTTTCACCACTACATGGCCTTGTTATAGTTTTTTATGTTAGCTGTTTTGCTAGCGTTTTTTTTGGTGCAAAAGCTGTGATAACAAACGAATTTATGCTTCCTGTCAATATAATTTCACTTATTCTGTTATGCATTATTGCTTTGTTTTGTACAGTTATTTCTCTTTTTCTTATAAATTATGGGGTTAAATCTCTTGGTGCTTCGAATGCTTCCATCATAAATATGCTAGAGCCTATAATTAGCCTTATTTCTGGCATCATTATTTATAAAGAAACAATGAATATTAAATGTGCTATAGGTTGTATGTGCGTTGTAGCAGCAGGTATTACAGCTGCTTTAGATAATAGTAATAATGAGTCTATAATTAAAGTACATCAAAATACAAAAGTGTTATAATTTCATAAACTTATACCTCTTTGAACTTTTTATTCAAAGAGGTATTTTGCTATATTTTTAAACTTATGATATGTTATATTTATATACTTATTATATAATAAATATAAATCAAATATAAAAATTATTATGTTATTTCAATATTTCAAAAATTTTCAGTATCATATTCAAATAATAATCTTAAACTATTTCAAAGTGTATTAATATCATAACATAAGCAACTCTTATTTCTAGTATGCAACACAAACTTTTCATTATTTTAATTTCACTGTATGTTATCTTTAATTAATTATTTCTTCTGATTTTTTGATACTTTAATTGCTTTTACAGAAAGTATAATATATCTTATGCAAAGAATTTTATACATGCTACAAAATTAGTCTGGCGATAAACTATTCTTTTAATATATTAAAATATTCGCTTACCCTTTAAGATTCTTTTTAACAATCAATTATAAATAATATAATAAATATATTCTGAAATATTAC
>JAHHTS010000098.1 GCA_020024475.1 Oscillospiraceae bacterium | reverse complement strand
AATGTGGTCAGGGTATTTTTGATAGGAAATCTGTAGTAAAAAACTATTTACTATCATTATGATGCTATATCTTATTTAACATAACTATATTACTATATTAGTATTAATAGGTAAAAGAGTCTTTTCCTCAATTTGTAAAAAATCTTTGCTATAGTAAAAATTGAACAGACATCGCAATATCATGAACTAGATACAATGTCCTCTTCTTCTATTCTCATTAAATCCTCTTTAGACACTTGTTCCATTTTAAAAATTCTTCTTGATTGCAATACTACTGCATCTTCAAACTGATTTCTAACAAATCTTCCATTGGCAAATTGATCTTCTTTTTTATCAAAAGCATCTTTCATAATATCCTTTAATTTAATGGCTGCATTTTCTGAAATTACATAATCATTTGTTTTACATATGCTTTCAAAGATGTCATACAACTCTTCTTCATTATAATCTACAAATTCTATAAATCTATTGAATCTAGATTTCAAACCTGGGTTTGATTCAAAAAACTTATTCATTGGTTCTGTATAGCCTGCAACAATTACAACCAAGTCATCTCTATAATCTTCTAATGCTTTAGTCAGTTCCGTAAGACATTCTCTACCATATGAATCAGAATGATCATTTTCTGTTATACTATAGGCTTCATCAATAAATAGAACTCCACCCTTTATAGACTCAATTACTTCCTTAACTTTCAATGCAGTTTGTCCTTGATAGCCTGCAATTAGATCTGTTCTGGAAACTTCCATAAAGTGGCCTTTTGACAACAATCCAAGTTTTTTATATATTCTTCCAATAATTCTAGCAACTGTTGTCTTTCCTGTACCAGGATTTCCTGTAAAAGCCATATGAAGAGTATTTTTACCTACAGCTAAACCATTATTTTTTCTCATTTTTTGCACGGATTGATACGCAATAAGATCATTAACCTCAGATTTAACTTTTTCTAATCCTACTAAAGAATTTAATTCATCAAGTAATTGCTCTAATGTCTTTTCCTCTTTATATTCATCCATTATCTTTTTTTCTTTTATACAAATATCCCTGAGATAGTTGTATCCTAAAAATTGTGCAAACGATTCTCTAAATGATATTGCTACTGTTTTTACTTTAGCATCCAGATTCTTATTTTCAAGAATACCGACAATCTTGCCGTATAATTCAACAATAGTTTTTTCTTCTTTTTTCTCAACGATTTTCAATGCTAAATTTGAAATCTCACCTTCACAATTTGCCATAGCATCAATATATGAAGCTGTTTTCAAAAAATTGTCTTTGTATCTTATTTTCATTAGATAACTCCCATTACATTTAAAATTGTTTCCATGACAAACAGACCAGCCGTCCCACCCAAAGCATAATATAGTATCTTTATCTTTCCCTTTAATTCAGTTATCTCATCATCAACCTTATGTTCTAATTTATCTGCTTTTTCCACATGTATTTGCATTTCTTGTTCAATAGAATCTTTTGTCTGATTCATATCTGATAATAACTGTTGCTTTGTGTCCTCTATTTTATTTTGTAATTCAGTATCTTGCTGGTCTATCTGATTCTTAAGTTCTCTGGTTTTTTCACAGTACTTCTCATCGACTTGTAAAATATCTTCATTTATCTTTTTAACATTACTTTCTAGTTCTCCAATAAGAGTTTTTCTTGTATCTGCCATATTTTCCTGCAGTTCTTTGGTTTTCTCTTCTGTATGTTTGAGGACTTCTTCTGTCTTTTCTCGGTACTTCTCGTCAACTTCTAAGATATCTGCATTTATTTTTTCAATATACTCATCCACTTCCTCTGAAGTTATCATCTCACTACATATCTCTTTGTAATATTCTTCCCACTCTTCAAGCTTCTGTGCATTCTTAATTATATCATCGCGTAATCCTTTACAATTATCACGTAATACAACACAATCATTCCAAATTGAATCAATGTCTGGTAAATGATCTAGTTTTTTTAATTTCTGATGGAATATTCTAATTACCGACATGGTCTTTTCATTATCAGCAAGTGCTTTTTCGATCTTAACTTGCTTATTGTCTAAATCATTTTGGTGACTTTTTAATTTCTTAGTATGTCCTTCTAATTGCGTTTGCTGTTTTCTAATATCATTATTCGTCTTATTTAACGCATTCATATTTGCAACAATATCATGAATATAATCATTATCTAATAAATCTATTACTTCATATACTTCTTTAAACTCCTCAATAACCCTAACCATCTCGTTATTAAACTTTATAAGATATGATTGAATAGCTTGTATTCTATAATTCAATTCATCTCCTGTCACTTTATGGTCAAATATCCCCCAAAGTCCACTTTCGGCTTGCACTCTATCAATTTCTATATATTTAGGTACGGTTTCACTAAATTTTTTTATATTATTTTTTTTTAGATCGAAATTATGTCTTTTTTGACTCTCTTCCACTAATATCATACTTCCATCCATTATTTTCACCCTTTATTTTCCGTATTAATCTTCATTAAGTTCAGCAAGTATATCATCTAACTCGCTACTTATTGCGTCAAATCGCTTATTTAATTTCACATCTTCCTCATCAATAATTTCACTTGTTTCTTCTTCCGGAAATTGAACAATATCTTCCATAATTTTTTCATAAGCATCCTTCATAAATGCATGTGCTTCCTCATGACGTTTTGAAATATTAGAGCCAGTTGTTATCTTTTGATTTTCAAATTTGAAATCTTTATAAACTTTTTGCTCCTCTTGAAGATTTAGAGCTTTGTTTCCTCTTTCAATAATTTCTTTGTCAGCTTCTGCTATTTGTCTTTTTGCAATAAAATTATCGATAAAATTCAGTATTATAGCACCAACTACTCCTGATATCATACTGGCAAAAAATAAACCTATTACACTTGCAAGTGATCCTAGCAATGGTATTTTGATTGTTTCTAATATAGGAAAACCAAGAAGTAATGCCTTTTCAACAAGTTCACCACCAAAAAGGGCACCCATTGCTGTCAATCCACCAATTATTATTTTTCCAACTTCTGCTACTTTAACACTAAAAGATTTGTTGCGATTGTTTTTATCTTTAAGATATGCAACTGCATCTCCTAATGACCTGAAACCTTGCTTAATTAAACTTGATAGTTTACTAAACAAACTTACTATCGGTCCAAATATTTCAGAAACAACTGTTCCAACCGCCGTAGAAACTCCTGTACGTATAAATGTTGAAATCTTTGATATAAATCTATGAATTCCAACCTTCATTTCATCCAAAAAAATTTTAAATGATTTCGCTTCTGACTTTAAAAAGCGAACCATCGCATTCATTATCTCTTTTAATAATTCAAAAAGTGCTTGTACTGTCATAGCTTTTAAAGCATCTTTTCCAGCTTTTTTACCGGTTTCTTTAACCACACCTTTTGCTATTTCTTTATTTATAGTTTTCCTAGCTGTTTTATCTTTTTGCTTCATCAAATCATCATCTGCATCTAATTTATCTTGCAAACGTTTATTATTTTTTTCTTTCGCAAGTCGTTTCTCTGTATCCGACATATTAGATTCATCGATTTTCTTATTAGCTCTTTCATTCTGTTTTCTGAGTTCTTCTTCTCTTTCTTTACGAGTTTTCGCCATCTCTTCTATGGTTTTTTTACCTTTACTTTTATTTAGAGACTCGTTCGTAGCATTCAGATTTTCTTTTTTATTTGCCAAATCCTCTGTTGCAATATTAGCCTGTTTTCTTCTTTGATTTTCAAATATCTCTTTTCTTGAAACAGTATGATCCAAATTTGCTTTATCATCTTGTCCCATTTTTTTTCCTGTGTATTCATCAAACAGATTGCCTTCTTGCTGCTTTTTCTTCATTTCTTTATTTTGTGTTTTATATTTTTCATCCTGCATGACTTTTTTCCCTACTTCCTCATAGGTTTCAGGATGCTCTCTATCATATTTTTGGATTAACGTTTCTGCAGTCATATCTAAACCAATTTGGTTTCCAAACTGCTTCCACACTTCTTCCAATACTACTTTTCCAAGTGCATCTGGATTTCCAATTTTTTCCCTATCTTCTTTTAACATTTCAAAATCAGAAAAAACTTTTTCCAATTCTTCTTCTAATTCCTGCTCCTTTTCATCAAAATCAAACTGAAACTCTAAACTATTGTCTTCATATGCATTCTTATTCTTATTCATTCCCTCATAACTCCTATTTTTTATTCTATTTATAAAATTCTATCATTTTCTCTATTTCTTCCCGCATTTCATCAACAAATTCCTGCGGTGCAAGTGCCTTCACATGACTGCCCTGAGACAATAAAAACATATTTACACCAGTTCCAAATGTCTCTGCCTCAATAATCGTGGTCTTTCCGTTTTTATCCACCACTTTTGCTGTTGGAATCTTGTCCAAAATTGCCTGAACTGATGGTCCTGTAAATTCAAATCTTATTTTTCTATTACTTCCTGGGAACATGAATTGAATCCGTTCTCTTAAGGCTCCCTCATCAAAGTTATATACCTCGTTCAGCTCGTAATGTTTGCGATGTTCCACTATATTTATAATACGATCCACCCTAAAATACACCGCATGTTTTTTTTCATCATCTGTTTTAAAAGCAATTAAATAAAAATAATAATCAGAAAATGTAATTGCAACTGGTATTAATTTTCGTTCTACCAATTCTCTGGACATTTTATAATAAGATATCGTAATTTCTTTTTTCTCATTAATGCAACGAATTAACTTCCATAAGTTGTCAATCACACTTTCGCAATCGTGATGAACTTCATTATAATGGTAAACTTCTTTACGTATAAAATTTTCCAATACCCTTCGATCTTTGGGACTTGTAAACTGCTTTAGCTTCGTAATTAAATTAATAATCTCTGTTTTATTAAATGCCCTGCATCCAATCATCATTTTTACAATCGCAAAAATTTCTTTATCCAACAAGAAACAATCTAGTTCTAAATAATAACTTTTAGAAGTAGAATCATACTTCAATTCAGTATTACCAACCAAATCACGATTCTCAGATAGAAAATTTTTAATCTCGCTTATATCCCTTGAAACACTTTTTGTAGATACCCCGTATTCCTCAGCCACCTTTTTCACTGAAATGCTTTCTCCACACATAGCCCTGTAAAAAAGTTCAAGCATTCTATTCTTTTTCGGTCTTGTATTGTACATTGTTTTTCTCCGTTTTTAATTATTGTTATATTTTTACTTCTTATCTTTTGTCCATATTTTACCATCTTGTATGGACTGACGTATGTCTTCCTAAAAATCTAACTTTATAATTCTAAAAAGGAAAACGCTGATGACAGATCAGCAAGTAATTCATTCATAGATACTGATTATATTCTGTAATCACACATACATGTTATTTTGAATTTTTCCAAACATCAAGTTCATACCCAACAGTATCTTGCTTACCATTTCGTACTATTGATGTCTTTACCACTTTCTGATTCTCAAGGATCTTTTCTTTTGGCACTTATCCTCCTCTGTAATGTATCTAACTAGATCAAGTAAATCTTTGTCCTTACATTTACCGTCTATAAGCTTTTCATATCCGCCTACTGCCTGATAAACTACTATTTAATTCCACGTTCCTTGAAAAAACGCTCTGACTTCTTTACATCGAAGTTTTTCTTTGTGCCAAAAATCGGTATATTCATAATATTAGTCCTCCCATATGACTCATTTATTATTATATCAAAAATATTATAACACTTAAACACACTATTTTCTAACATGAAAGCAGAAAAAAGCACCTGGAAACTTCTTTTTGTCGCACAATTTTTCCCATCGCATTTATTCATTTTTATTACAACCTAAATTATTTATTATCGAATTTAAGAACCAATCTATATGAAATCTCTCTCGACTAATTATGAAAGTAATTTTGTTATTTCCTCAATTTCTGCCTTCGTAAGACGATTTCTATTTGGTGTATGAATCGCTTTATCTATATCTTTAATACTTGCTAAGACATACTCACTTTCAACAGTACTGTTTCCTTGTAACAACATAGCATATCCTTCAATCCACTCTCGTTTCGATCCATAATATTCTAAAAATTTTACCAGCACGTAAATCTGTCATTTAACTTGTTTAATTAGATTTTTCACTTCAATAATAAACACACCAAACTCATTTACTATCACGTCATCAAGCTCAGCTTCCTTATCTTTGTAATTAATCTTAGTATCAATAAATAATCTATCATCATCTTGTAACACAGAACTGATTATATGTGTCGCGCTATCCACTTCATTTCTACCTGCGAGTCGTTTAGGCGCATCAAACGTTCTTGAAGATTTCTTCTTAACATATCTACCCTATTCTGGTTAATAAATTCAAGTTTCTTGCTTAAACCTTGTAACGCACATTTCCACAAAATCCATTTTTACTTTTCTTATATCGCATTCGCATTACCAACAGAACATTCATATAATCTCAAAAGACCTGTTGAAACTATGTACACTTTAAATTTTTAATTGTTTATTGCTTCCCTTTTCGAGCAACTAAAATAAATTTTTCATTATCTAATTCGTATTTTTCAACAGCCTTTGGTTCCACCAAATAATCCATGTCATCTTCTCTCAAAGCATAATAGCCCTAATATTTTTCGATAAAATCTTCCGTCAACTCTTTTTCAAATGCAGCATCTTTCGCTTTATCATACATTTTATTACGTTGTACCGTACATACAGCCAAATATGCAACTACACAAACAACAATGTTTAAAATAGATATCCCAACTCCCCAAAATACCTTTTTATATTTCTTATAACTATCGATTATCTTCACCATTTGTATATCCTCCTATGTCATTTTTCTTTTCTGATTTCGGTAATTTTTTCACCGTTGTTCATTTGCTTACCTCCTTTAGCCATATTATTGCTCTCCTTTATATCTGATAGCTAGCAATACAGCTTTGCATTTCTCAAAATATTACTGTGAAACACCCCTACCTTACATCCAGAATTTTTATTTAAGTAATCTTCTTAATGATATTAATATATTTTGATGGGACACCACAACAGATAACTTCTATTCCAAACAATGTGAATGATGATTAGTTTAGAATAATCTTTGCACCAGTTCCTTCTAGAAAAAATGCTCCTATACAAAGAAAACTACTATGGTTCTGTTAGCGAACAAACAGACCTTTCAAAAAAATGATTGATTTCTAAATGACATTTCAACTGGCTGTTTAATTCTAACATTAATATTTAGCTTACCACGTTGTATAAAACGTTAACTACATCTCACATTAGAAAATACTAGTATAATATTGTGACTTGCATTAAATGACATACTTTTCTCAGAAATATATTTTAAAAAAGAAAAGAGTATTGTCACTGGACATAAAAATTCCCCGTAAGACCTTTTAAATAAGGCTTTACGGGGAATTTGTATTCTATTCAAACTCGGGTGCGGATGGGATAATCTAGACACTTCTCGGTACACATTTGTGTTATTTTGTATTCATATTCTCTGAATTTTATCTGGTATTTTTCTCGGACCAAATTATTAGAGCCAAAATAGAGCCATGAAACACTACTCTTTCTGCTTTAATTTTTCTAACATTGATAGCACATCCGGTTGTGTAGGCATGAACTTCACACCACGCTTTAACATTCCTAGCACTTTTCTTGCTTTCTGCTCAATTACCTTTGCTGTATGTTCACTGGTCAGCATCAAATGATTTCCGACAATCGTATATTCACGTTCTATGTATTCCTCTGTAATCGGAAACATATCTTGTATTAAAAATACACTTTCTCGACTATCGTCCAATTTCACAATATGCAGAATATCACAAGGTTTTCCCGCCTGTTCCTTTTCCTCTATTATTTTCCGAAACTTATCTATTCTGCTAGAAAGCGGTATCATCCAATAAATTCCCGTAGCATTATCTTCGAAACAATAATAATGTGGTCTATTGCCTCCCTTATTCCCCTTAAGATACGGATCAGGCATATCTTCAAAAAACTTGTCCTTTATGATATAAAATCCTGTTTTCTTCATTCGTTCCATCCTCTCTGTGGAAATATGGAAAAAGTCCCTCGCCTTTTGGCGAAGGACTAAACTTTCAACCCAACCATTTATATACCGCATATCGGTCAGCGGTAAACTTTCAACCCGACCATTTATATACCACATATCGGTCAGTGGTA
>JAHHTS010000097.1 GCA_020024475.1 Oscillospiraceae bacterium | reverse complement strand
GGAAAAAGCACTGGCAGCCATGCAATAAAAAAAGGTAGCTTAAAGCTACCTTTTTATTATTTTCAAAGCTAAAGTAAAAACAATCACTATTTACAATACTGAGGAAGATCTCCCACTGCTAATATCACACCATTTACCCTTTGATAATCTTCCCTTAATGGAATAGTTCACTCCATGAAACATTAATTAAAAACAAAATCCGTATAAAAATCTCTTCATGCATCTGCACGTTGAACAGATTTATTACAAGATAATGATACTACAATCACTACTATTAAACATATAATCCCCAATAATGTTAGATACTGTTTCAAAAAGTGTTTCTTGATCATTATTTAGATAATTCTGTATACGAATACCACAAATTTCACATTCTCTGGAATAAGGTTGCAATAGCATTGGAAAACAGATATAATATTGCCAAACTCTTTTGAATTCTCTTCCTCCTATTCCTTGCAAACTCCATTCTTCCCAATCATCTGGACTTAAAGATAAAGAATTAACATGCTCAGCTAACCATCCAGAACGTACTTTATACACACGTTCACAACAAACAAGCATATTATATTCATGATCCCCCCTTGACTAATATACATGGAGATGACAAAGATGGAATTGAAAACATTACACCTTTTTTTAGATACTACTTTATAATACATATTTTCTACTATAAGAAAGTAGTGACCATTTCCAATTGTGGATTATGGTAATTTCACATACAAATATAAAACTTAAAATACTCATTATTTTTTCATGAATAAACAAAATTTAGATAGTTAATAATAATCAAAATCCGTATCTTCTCTTATATTGAATACTTTTAATCTTACATAAACCAGTCCAGGTAGATTCAGGTATCGCCTCAATAGAGATGTCATTGGGATCATTATTTACTTTAAATTTAGTAATCGTTCCTCCTGTTGAAGCTGGTAAAGATGGATCATAACTAGCTATATAGAAACAATCCGATCTAGTTTCCAAAATCAAATCATAGTACATACAAGTAATTTCATGAGTACCAAAATCTTTTATTAGTTTAAATTTACCTGATTGAAAATCATATGCATACAATTTAGAGTCTGTTGCATAAATCAAAAACGTTCTTAAAGCACTCGCTCCAAAGAAACGAGCCTTCTCAAACTCAGGACAATTTATTATTTCATATTTTCCCAATTTTTTAAAAAAATTACCTGTCCCCCAAAGAGGTTTGTCAATACAATAACTATACAAATAATATTTACCATTTTCCGCATCTTTTAGTATTGTATAGGTATTACCATTCAAAAAACGAGAGTTTATAGTAGTAACATAGTCTAAACCCGGTTTCCAAGAAAAAATATTAATATCATTCCGTGTATCATTCAATGAATCACAATATCCGTCTGTGGAACCCATTCCACCACCTCCACCAATTTTTACAAAACGTTTATCAGTATCATTATAAACAACAAAACTTTGTGCCCTTGATTTTATATTTGCTCCTATTTTATCCCCTACAGCAAAAAAATCATAATTACCCTTATAATGATTTGCCGGCTGTCCAAAAATTTCTCCCTCCAACAAAGATCCTATGTGGAATAAATTACTCCCAACAATAGCTATTCTGGCAAAGTATTTTATTTGTAAGGCATCCTTCAATACAAATTCATCAACAACCGTAGGATCATAAAAACTATATTTATAATTAGTATGTTCTCCTCCAGTAAAATTTTCTCTGTCTATCAGATAAGTACCATCTCCTGTTGATACATGAGTCATGTTTTTATTAAAATTATCAATAACCCAAAGGTTTATCGGTTTTTTCAACGGAGGGCATCCGCTATCTTTCAAAATATTCTTTAAAATAACAGTATCTCTCACTGTAGATACCATATCCATTTGAATAAAGCCTTCATCATTCTCTCCTAATACTATCCATCCAGAAGATTGAATATTTTGAACAATGACTCCAACCATCTTCAAATATTCCACTGTATTAACCGTATCCGTTATTTTAAAATATAAAGTATAATTCCCTGAAGATAATTCAACCGGAAAATTCAATTCAGCAGCATTTCCTAGAGCATATTCTTTTCGGTTTCCTACAGCAACTGAAATTAGCTTCCATTCGTACACTATATTTTTATTTTCTTTCATCTTAAAGCTAATTTCCGGCTTTATCAAAATAGTATCAACAAAAGCAGTTACATTATAAGTAGTATCGGCAAAACCCTTGTCTCCTATTATCACTTCATTTATTTCATGATAATCATAATTCCCTTCGTCTTTATAACAACTGCTAAACATCCAATTACCTAATGTCAGCAACAAAATTATATATAATACATTTCTCATAATATCCATTTTTACAAATTATTAAATTAACGGACCTACAGTCATCTTTACAGGCTTTCCATCTTTATCCACCTCATCTTCATAAATAGTCTCTCCTTTCTCATCCATATCCTTTAAATAACGATCCAAACTCTGGCCCAATACCTTTTGTTTGTTCATTGTCATTTCATTTGAATTATCAAAATCCGTAAGCTGCAAACCAAACATGCTACAAATCAAACTCATTTTTTTTCTAGTACATTTACCAAGGTAATTATAAATCCATGCCTTAGGTTGATATATGCCATCACTAAAACCTATCACATGTCGAGTGACATCTATTATTTTATTCTTGTCTGTATAATCTTGTTCCAAAGGACGCCAATATTTTAAAGGCAAAGCAAAATGCTCATTCGCTTCTAATTCCAATGTCAAATAGTAAATAGTATCCAACATTTTAGATTGTCTGTGTCCGGTTATTGGAATAAATGTTTCTCTTTCTCCGCTTTTGATTACGTACTGTTGTTCCAATGCATCATAATCTTCTCCAACAACAGCATCCGTTGCTGTATCCACAACATGAATTTTAAAATACCGGTCATAATCAACGATCTCTCCCATCACTCTAACTTTAATATTTAAAGTTGTATCATCTGTAAGTAATACAGAAAAAGGCAACAAAGTGGTATCCGTATAAGCAAATAATTCAGAATCCCCATATTGAGAAGGTGGTATTGTTTGTACAGCAAAATAAATACCTGGTTTCCCTTCATAATCCATCATTTCCTTTTCACAACGCCAAAACAGCAAAAGTGAAACTACAAATTCTATAATATAAAAAAAACTCCTTTTCATAACTTCTATTTTTGATTTTCTCCCCTGAAGTCCATTTCTGATTGTGGTAAACTAAATAAATAAAAACTTTTTTCCATCGGTATCATTTCACCCTCTTTAGTACCTGAAGGTATCTCTTTTTTGAACAAACGCTTATAAAGCCAAAACAATTGCCCTTCTCCAATGAATTCCTTGCGATATTCTTTCTCAATATAAGGCATTAATTCTGCTCCTTCTGGAATATTAGCAATATTTCTAGCTACACGTACTTTATTCAGATATTCTCTGGCTTTTATCGGATCCGGACAACATTCTGCAGCTATATAATACATCTCTGAAATACGAATAAGCGGAACCATATAAAAATGATTCGGACTAGAACTTTCTGCTCCAGATCTATTCTCTCCTTTGTATTTTATAAAATGACGGGTTTCATTGTTATCTGGATCTGTCATATCTTGAAACCAATATGAATTACGATAATCATTCACATCCTCTTCATAAATAATCTTTTGTATATCAGGATTAACCCTCAATACAGTAGTTTCTCCCAAACTATTGCTGAATGAAGCTTCGTAATAGCGTTGTGTTCGCTGCAAATTATACATACCAAACAATATCTCCGTCATATATATTCTATCTTCTACTCCTGAAGTTGTAGCTGCTTCTCGAGTAACAAAAGGAAACCAAGCATTATCTTCTTGCGCTTCTTTAATGACTTTTGAAGCATAATTAAAAGCTTTTTCTTTATCGCCAACATATAAGGCCGATCTAGCTGTTAAACCTAAAACAGCATAATAATTTAAACGAATTTGTCTATAACGCATTGCATTAGATACTCCACCCTCCTCATCACTAAAAAGGGGACCTTCTGTAATCACTGGATCATATCCTTTCAATAAATTCTCAGCTTCGGCCAAATCATTCATAATTTTTTCCACAACAACATTTGCTTTCGATAAAGGCAACATCACCGGATCAGAAGAAGTTGCATAAGGAATACAATCTACTTCTTTATTTTCACTATAAATAGGTCCATATATTCTAAACAACTCAAAATGCAGCATAGCACGTAATGCCAAAGCTTCACCTTTTATTACATGGTAATATTGTTCATTCAAAACTCCGCGATCACTTTCACAGTGTTCCAATAAAGTATTGATATTTGCCAGTAAAAAATAAACACGTTGCCAAATACCACTACTCGCTGCACTCTGTCGGGCTCCCGGATCATAAGTTGCCAGACCGTTATATACATGTTCATCCTGACGACAATTATAACACTGAGCCATAATATCAAAAGGCAAAATCAAAGATTGACCATAAAGGCTATGATTCATCAAATCAATATAAATACCATTAAGAGCTGTCATAAATCCCTCTTGATTATTATAGAGATTATTTTCCATAATTCTATCTTCTGATTTTACTTGTAGCCAATCCTCACAAGAAAGCATGCTAAAGCAAATCAAAACAAGCAATAGACTTTTTATTTTTAATATAGTATTCATAATTTTTATTTTTAAAATCTAATACCCACTGAAAATGTAATCGTACGAGCAAACGGATAATCTATTCCTCGTTCTTCTTTAAAAGAAGATATTCTGAAAATATCATTCATATATGCTCGAATCGTCAAACCTTCCACTCCTGCATATCTCAACCAGGATGCTGTTGTTTCATATCCTAAAGAGACTGACTCTCCGGAAAATGTGTTTTCTGTAACAATAAATCTTGAAGAAATCGGAGTTGAAGTCAAATCAGTAATTGCCTTAAATTTAGCTTTGTCACCCGATTTTTTCCAACGATCATGTAAAGCACGTTTATCCTGATTTACATTCAAATCAGTTTTCTTAATATTCTCTACTTTATTATACAATGCCGTAGCCTTAGTTTGTGCACCAAAACGATAACGAAAATTCAAAGAAGCAGAAAAACCTTTGTAATAGAAAGATGTTCCAAAAACGCCTTCTACATCAGGCACAATACAACCGACAACCACTTCATCTGAGTTTGAATGTTTAAAAGTCTGAGTTCCATCCTTTTTCAAAAATACTTCACGCCCTGTTGCCGGATCAATACCCAAAGAACGGACAGCCCACAAATCATCGGGACTGGCTCCTTCATAATAACGGTTCAAGACAGTAGAACTACCCCATTGATTTAAGTCATCTAAGTGATTTCCAATATTTTTATATTTAGTACGTGTATGGCGGGCATTTAAATTTATACTCCATGACAAATCTTTCTTCTTCAATACTACAACACTTAAAGAAGCCGTATATCCTCTAGAAATTTGACGCCCTATATTAGAGTATATAGAAAATGTTCCTGTTGAAGGAGCTACATTAATTGAAATCAACAACGGATCTGTATCTTTAAAAAAATAATCATAACTTCCACGGATACGATGATCCCAAAATGTCACATCTACACCTATGTTCTTATCTAAAGTTCGCTGCCATTCCAAATTTTTATTACCAAATTTATCAATCAAAGCACTTGAACCGAACATGTTTTGTAATTCAATATTATACAAATAAGTTTTTTGGGCTATATAAGCATCAAAATTCTGATTACCGGGATTACCGATTGAAGCACGAACTTTCAAATTATTGATAAATCCCAAATTCTTTATAAAAGATTCATTATGGATATTCCATGCCAAACCGACAGCCCAAGTAGTAGAAAACAATTTGTTTGCACCGAACGCTGAAGCTCCGTCAGCACGTAAGTTAAAATCCATCAAATACCGATTTTTATAGGAATAGTTCATGTTCATATAAAAACTTGTTGCACGTCTGCTGGATTTACTGTATGTTGGCTTTTGATTTTCCTGAAAACCGGTAGAAAATGTCGGGTTTGTATGAAATTCATCATTAAAACCAATTACGCTATAACCCGATAATTCATTTTTATTTTCATTAAATGACCAACCGCCGACAAAGTTTAATTGGTGAGTATTATTAAATATTTTACCAAAAATAATATCTACACTTCCATCATATGAAAAGGTTTCATTGTGTGTTTGTGCAAAAGAACCTTTCTTTAATTTTTCCGTTTTCAAAAAATCCGGATGTCTCGGAGATTTAAAGGTTTCGGTTTTAGTAATTCCTTTTGTAATACCGATTCTGGCACGCAAACGCAAAGAGGAAAAAGGAGTCCACTCTGCATTAAAATTATTTCTCAATTGCAAATCTTTTGTATCATTTGTATTTTTTATATGCCATGAATATAAAGGATTTACAACATTTTTATCCCCTAATTCTTCTCCTTCTTCCAAATACATGGGAATAATTCCATTAGGCAACGTTTTTCTATAATATGGATTTGCTTTCGCAAATTCAGAAAATGCTAATGGTTCACGAGCTGAATTCAAGATGTCTAAAGATGCTTTATTAGAAAATAAAAAAGTTTTACGTCTATAAATCAAATCTACATTCATAGAAACTCCACTTCTATCAGAACCTTTCATCACTCCATTATTATTATTATAACTTACACCCAAACCATAACGCATTGCTTGATCTCCTCCATCAATATACAAATTATGTCTATGGTTAAACACCGTACGCAAAGGTTCTCTCAACCAATAAGTGTCAACTCCTCTCAATACTTCCTTGTAACGCTTAAAATAATCCTGATTATTAATTGCTATAGATCCCCAATGTGTATCTAAATCAATAGGTGTATAGCGACCTGCCAATCTTTCAAATTCCAATTTTTCAGCAGAATTCATCAAATTGTAATCTGCCAAATCAGCAAATTGGATTCCAAAATTACCATTATATGAAATTCTCAACTGACCTGCTTCTGGAGCTTTTGTTTCTACAACAACCACTCCATTGGCAGCTTTAGAACCATAAATGGCAGTTGAGGCAGCATCTTTCAAAATAGTAACACTGGCGACACGATCCATATTCAAGTTCATAATTACTGAAAGTGTTGTTTCAACACCATCCAATATAAACAAAGGCTGGTTCGGATCTCTTTCATATTCTGCGCTTAAGCCTGCAATACTTGTTTTACCACGAATTTCAATCGTAGGCATTCTATTAGGGTCTGAACCGAATTGCTTGCTCTCCATTACCAACATTGCTGGATCCAGAGTCTTCAAACTTTGAATGATATTGGTCGTACCAATCATTTTTAAATCATCAGCAGTATAAGTATTGGCTGAACCTGTAAAACTATTCTTGTCACGAGAATAAATACCTGTTACGACTACTTCATTCAAACTCTCTGTATTTTCTTCTAACGTAACTACAATCGGATCATCTATTTTCTTTATTAAATATTCCTCTGTCTTCATACCCACAAAAGAAAACAACAATGTCTTATTTATTGCATCCGGTAAGGTCAATGCGAATCGACCTTCTGCATCCGTAACACATCCCAAAGTAGTTCCCTTAATAACAACTGTCACTCCTGGCAATGGATTTCCGTTTTTATCTATTACCTTACCCTTTATTTTTTGTACCTGAATATTTTGCTTTTGCACCTGCAATGTTCTTACAATAATAGTATTTTTCTCAATCTCAGCACAAAAACCTGTTCCTTGCAATGCGATATTCAAAGCTTTATTCAAATCTTCATTTTGAACTGATATCGTAATACCATCAATGTCTTTTGTTATCGAATAATCATAAATGAATCCGACATCACATTGGCTTTTTACGGCTGTTATCAATTCCTCTAAATTGGCATTTTTCAAATTTAAAGTAATCTTTAAATGTTGTATGTTCCCATACGCAAATAATTCAAAATTGAAAAATAATAAGCAATACAAAAAATAAATCGCTTTTTTAAAACGACAAAGCCTCTTCCTAAATCGCTTCAGAGGCTTACATATTCTTTCTTTTTCCATAAATTTGTAAGATTAGTTTTAAAAATTCACATACTAAAACGTTTGAAAAACTGTTTTGTGTGACATTTTTTAGAAAAAAAAAGAAAATAAAGGAATGATTTTTTTACAATCTACAAAGAATCTCTATAACGCATCTCTATTTCATCAAAAACTTGCCAAAGT
>JAHHTS010000096.1 GCA_020024475.1 Oscillospiraceae bacterium | reverse complement strand
AAAAGTGGTGCTGGAACTAGGTTCCAACACCAACTTTGTCTACAATCTGCCCCCCAAGAATCAAGGATTCTTAGGGGGGTACAGTCATTTTATTTACTTATTTGGGATCTGAGCAAATTCAGATTAGTTTCCCATCTGTTTTGCAACTTTTTATCTTCAAACGGGTCTACACAACTTAAAAACCTTATAAACTCAGGCTTTTTTGCATACCAGCTAAAATTCGCTTTTGCTTAGTACGAACATTTTTTCTTCGTACCATTATCACTACTCATTGTAGTTTATTTGAAGTTCCTTCGTATGAACTTTTGTATGTTTCGTACATCCAATCATACGAAAGTGTACGAAGATTTTTGTTTCGTATGGATAATTATTAAGCATTCATTGCTTCCTGAAACTTATCCATTTCTTTTTCCAATGTATCCTCTGTTACATGTGTGTAAATATCCATTGTTGTAGAATAATGAGCATGTCCCATCAGCTGCTGAACAACTTTTGGAGGTATTCCTTTTTCAAAACACCTACTACAAAACGTATGACGTAACGCATGTGGATATACCTTCTCAAATTCAACAGGTTCTCTTCCTTCTCTTACAGCATCTACTGACTCTTCATAGTTGATAGCATCGACAACTTTATTGATTTCTTTCTCAGCCACATATCTGGTAATAGGTGATCCCATTGTTGTACAAAATACAACGCTTTCTAATTCACCTTGAGATCTGTATCTTTCTTTTAAATCTTTTTTAATTCCGTTTTGTTTAGCCTTTTGAGTTTTTAGCATTTCTTCTACCTGACCAATAAACGGTATTTTTCTATAAGAGTTCTGAGTCTTTAAGGTCGTAAGTTTCTGTACCTTTACTCCCTTATTGTAATTACATGCAAGTGCCTGTCGAATATTGAAACATTTGTTTTCAAAATCTACATCTTCCCACTTCAATCCACCAACTTCTCCAACACGAAGTCCTGTGTGGAACATAACATAATACCTTTCTTTATACCAACTGAACTCAGCAACTTCCATAAACTTCTCTTGTTCTTCTGTTGATAAAAATCTTCGCTTTACATTTTGATTTTCCCAAGGTACTTGGATATCAAAGCATGGATTAATATCTATGATTCTATTATTTCTGGCAGATTCCATACATCTTGTAATTGTTCCCAATGCCTCTCTTACACTTGAATTGGCTCTTCCTTCAGATACCAACTGAGTAACAGCATTTTGTACGTGTACATTCATTATACTTTGAAGTCTCATATCCCCAAGCAATCGTCCGAATGTGTTGTTGAACTTGCTTGTCATTGGTACAATACTGGTTTCTTTTATGTATGGCTTCTTGTATGTTGCAAACCATTCTTCAAACCATTCGTCTAAAGTAATTTTTTTGCATTTCACATTCATTGCAGAGGAAGCATTTTCTTTTGCCTCCTTAAACTCTGCTTTCAATTTTGTAAGACTGGGATTGTACAGATTGATCTTTACTCCATCAATTGTCGCCTTTGCTTCATACAATCCATTCTTCCTTTGATATAATCCTACTCCAAGTTCTTTTCCTTTTAAATCTTTTCCCATCAACATTTTCTTTCCGAAATGTGACCAGTAACTAAACGAGTATTACAATTAGAATAATACCATATACCAGTCATAGATTCAACACGTTAATTCGCTAAATTTTCTTATGATACCTTTTTCCCTGATCCACTCATCTTTACAAGCCATACATCTAACAATTTTTTATTTGCATATAATCTGTTTCCAATACGGATCGTAAATGTAGATTGAGGATTATTTAAAATCTGTCTTACCTTCGTATCTCCTAATCCAAGATATGCCTGAAGCTCTTTTACATTTAAAAGTGCTTTATCAACTAATATCTTCTCCATATGTTTCCTCCTATTCTATAAGTCCTGTTTGGATTCCCAAGGCCTTTGAAATTGCATAAAGATCAAACTTGTTTACGTGTCCGTATTTTTCTAATATGCAGTCCACCGGAATACTTGTAATCTGCTCTGCTAATGCAAGACTTTTTCTATTTCTGTCCTGCTCATCTTTGTATGTTATAAAAACATGTGTGGGCAAATATCTTTTCTTATGCAGCTTTCTTGTAAGTGGAGTAATCGTAATAATCGGACTATATGTATTTGCCTTATCGTTACTCACAACCACTACCGGTCTGACTCCTGCTTGTATTGATGTATTGTTTTGCTCTGTCAGATCTGCAAGAACTACATCTCCTCTTTCTATCTTCACATCATCCACTCCTTTTTCTTTTTGATATTTACTTGGCCCCACAACAATACAGCGGAGCAAAAATCACTCCGCCGCATCGATTCTATAGCCAATAATTTTAAACAGTGCTTGCTCGATTCTATTTATCCTCGATACCCCGAATCGTACTCCAAATAATGAGTTTTTTCTTATTATAAAGAGAATGGGAATAATAACCTGTCCGATTGCATTTATCAAACCACAACCCAGATCACTCCAGGCTCCGGCAGTTCATAGGTTTACCGGTTACAGAAATACTACTTTCTGCAAGTGTATCGCACCTATCATGTGTCATGGCATCACTGATCTGCCGATCAGCTTTGGTCAGTGCTTCTTCGCAGTATTATAAAAACTATAGCGGCATCTTCCTTGTGCTATTCACAATAAGTGTCACATCAGTTATTACTGATATTCAGTTTTCAATGTTCAATTTTAAGGGTTCCTTAAATACCCTCTAATTAATAAATTCAAATGATTTTCATCTTTACAAAAGATTTATAATAAAATCTTAAATATTTTTTGGATTTAAATTTAAATCACTCTCTTCTAATCTATATCGCAATTTTTTTAATGCCATTTTTAACTTATACGCCACCATTTGTTGAGAAATATTCATCTTGTCGGCAATGTCTTTTTGTAATTCATCTTTGTAGTAAATGCTGTCTATGATATATCTTTCATCATCAGACAATGTTTCTATTAACTGAAGCAGTTCTTGCCTTTCAATATCTCCAATAACAATATCTTCTACGTTTGTAGAATTATCTGGGAATGTTTGGATTGAAAAATCACTTTCACCTGAAAGATCATTTGCTTCACTATAAGAAATTTCTCTTCTTACACGCTCAACAATCTCGCCATTTTCATCTTTGATATCAACTTTCTTAGGTAAGCTGTTTCTATAAAAATTATTCATTGCATATGCCACTTCTTTTGTTATTTCTATAAACTGATTATCTACTTTGGCATAATATTTTCCTTCATATAAATATGGATGTTCTATGTACATTTCTTTTCCTCCTGAATTTGAAATTTGTAAGTTTCAAATCCAAGAGGTGGAGCATGAATCCAGATCATAACTACTTCCACCTATGCTGCCGGAACAAATCCGCAGGTATTGACTGGAAATTCGGGCAACAAAAAAAGCCCCAGTAGTTTTTCAACTACTGAGACTTCTCTCTTGTTTATTTACTTATAAAATTTTCAGTATAGTTATTGTATCAATTCATTGTTCACAAAGTATCCGTAAAACACCATGTAAAATTCACGATCAATTTGTATTAGTTCATTTTTTATAAGAAAAAGTTCACTAGAACAAATTATATCCTTTGTTTGCTTTTCTTGATTATCTGCATAATGCCAATCCCTAACAAGATTAAGCCGAAACCTGAACAGGCTTTCAATTAGTTTTGTTATGATGTAGTTCTCCATATCAGAGTTTCTTCAATTATGGGAAAGGGCGGCAGCACTTTTTGCTGTCGCCCCTTGACTATCCACCAGCAAGGACAGGCGGGGCTGTCAACGGTGGGCGAAGCCCGTTCATCTTGACCGTTGACTGGCTCGGCCGGTTTTGCTATCTGAACGCAAAGAAATTTTAATCTTTTAACTGTGCTATTAGTTCTTCAAATTCTAAACCGTCACGGAGAAATGTGTATTCCTCATTGTTTGCTAACTCATCGGTTATTGTTTTTGCCAACCTGCTTGAAAGCCACGTAGAATCGCTACCAGCTGCATTACGATATAATGGGCAATCTTGTGTATTCCATTCTTTTTTCATGGAAGGTAACATTTTTTGAAGGATGGACAGACTTCTCCCCTTATCTTTTTTTACTAAAGCAAGTTGCAAATGGGCATTATAGCACATCCACTTTGGAAAACAAAACTGACGAGTAACGGTTTCATATACATCTGCGAAAAAGTCTGCATCATTCTCTCGTTTTTCCTCTAATGCGATTTCCAACATATTCACTAAAGCAGTCTGTATCTCAGTTATGCCTTTAATTACACGATGTTCCCAGATTTTTTCTGAATCATGATATCGTTCCTGTCGTTGGTAAAGGATAGCTAATTGTTCTTCTTTATCTATTGTGGAAAATGGCAATGAATTTATAAGTTCCTCTGCCCTTGAAAAATCTCCTCGATTTCGTGCATAGGAAATCAACATACTGGTAGCGGTATCTCTTATTTCTGGGATTTCACTTGTGGCTAAACGCTTATAAAATGTTTCATATATTTCTCGGTATTGCTCAACTTTAGATACATTGTAAAGAGTAAGTGCTCCTTCTAAATACAAAATGACCGAATATATCAATCTGTCGCAAGTGGGATATTCATGTATTTTGTTAATTGCTGTTTGGAAAGCGGTATCATAGTCCTGCTCCTGAACCGTCTTATCGATTTCATCAACAAAATTTTCAATCTCTATATCTGTTAAATCGTCATTGAAAGACATTAACGTGTTCAAGTCGATTTTAAGCAAACGTGCTAATGCTGGTAAAAGAGTTATATCGGGATAAGTGCCGCCTCTCTCCCATTTATTTACAGCCGGTGTGGATACACCTAAATAATCTGCGATTTGCTCTTGCGTCAAAGATAAATCTTTCCGTTTTTCCCGAATAATCTGATTGATTTTCATAGCGAACCTCCTATTGTGTTTATGCTTTTATGATAGCAGAGTAAACTTTAAGGAACAATAGAACGGTTGTTAAATTGGTGCTTTAAAAAATTAACCAAAAGTTAAAACGGAATAGTGAGTGGTTGTCATGCAAATTCTTTGTTGTTACTTTATCACACATGAGCATTTGCTCCGGGATTATCATTTCCGTACCCTTTCAGCAGGTTAATAACACCGCATGTCGCAAGTCCAGCTCTCATTGCGCTGAGCAGTGTTTTTTAAGTAGTAATCGCTGTAGTAAAAGATCATCAGATAATGTTTCTATTAACTGAAGCATTTCTTGCCTTTCAATATCTCCAATAACAATATCTTCTACGTTTGTAGAATTATCTGGGAATGTTTCGATTGAAAAATCACATTCTCCTGAAAAATCATTTGCCTCACTATAAGAAATTTCTCTTCTTACACGATCAACAATTTCCCCATTTTCATCTTTGATATCAACTTTTTTCGGTAAACTACTTCTATAAAAATTATTCATTGCATATGCCACTTCTTTTGTTATTTCTACAAACTGGTTATCTACTTTGGCATAATATTTTCCTTCGTATAAATATGGGTGTTCTATGTACATTTCTTTTCCTCCTGAATTTGAAATTTGTAAGTTTCAAACCCAAGAGGCGGAGCATGAATCCAGATCATAACTACTTCCACCTATGCTGCCGGAACAAATCCGCAGGTATTGACTGGAAATTCGGGCAACAAAAAAAGCCCCAGTAGTTTTTCAACTACTGAGACTTCTCTCTTGTTTATTTACTTATAAAATTTTCAATATAGTTATTGTATCAATTCATTGTTCACAAAGTGTCCGTAAAACACAACATAAAGTTCACGTTCAATTTGTATTAGTTCATTTTTTTATTAAAAAAGTTTACATAGGAATATCATGATTATTAAATAGCTACACATAAAAAGAAGCATATCAAAATAACATGCTTCTTAATAAATAATACTTTTCTATGGTCTTGTGCTTTCTCTAAATTTTTAAAATACATATTTTATGCAAACAGCTGTTACTGAAGGCAAAACTGAAAAAAATTGTCACTTTAAATGAATTTACAAGCCAAATCATTATAGGTTCCGTTTTAAGTTTAGGAATATATCGAATAAAATAACTTAATAGTGGTAGTTATCAATATTATGTCTGACAGTTAGAAATATTAGAATAGGTCAAACAGTTTATTTTTCCGTATCAATCGGTTCAAACACCTGTTTTACATCCATTGGAAGGGTAAAAGTGATATTTTCTCCATTTTCGTCGGTTACAGTCAGCTTAAAAAACATATTGTGTTCAAATTTAGAAACATCTATTTTGGAATTTAATACGATTCCTGATATTTGCCCTGTTTCCTTATCATATAAATCATAGGTCGAGCTTTGATTAGTCATGACATTATTCATAATCGTATGATTTTCGCCGCCATTATCGATATAATATTCAAAGCTATGTCCCGAAATATTTTTGAAATCATCTGTTTTGAGTTCTAATTTTCCACCATAAAAAGTTTCCTGTTCTCCACCGATCACAGCAACAGCGTTAATGATGCGAAATTCATCACATTCTCCGGAAATGGAATAGACCTTCTGCGCAGGTGCTTTACCTGCCTTTCCGCAACCAACAAAGGCTAGCATAAGAACTAAGGCTAACATGCCTGCTAAGATTTTTTTCATAAAATCACTCCTTCAATTATTCCAACAACTAATCTTACTATACCGACTAATATGATTAATACACCCGCAACCTTTTTTCCTTTTTCTTTCATGCTGTACCTCCTCTAAATTTAAATATTCTATTTTTGCGTTCGGTCCGAATTCGTTTTATTATTTTGATAAGTCTGACTGTTCGGAAAATTGGAATAAGTCGAACAGCTTAAAACCGTATTGAACGCTTTATCGAAGATGACAGTCCCTACGAGACTTCTATTTGAACATTGAATACATGGATTCCCGATCTCCATTTTCTAACTTGTAATGAATAAAATCCCAGACGGATGCAATTTGGGCTGTATCCGTATATAATTCTACAAATGGGTAAGTATCAAATTCCATATCAATTTCGACTATTATCTCGTTGTAATCTAAATCATAATACTGCCTATAACTCTTATGCTTAGGACACGGAAAGTTCTCAACGAAGTTTGAATTGTAAGAAGGTTTGAAATAATTTATGAGGGCAGCTTCTGAAATGTTAATTACCTGCTGTTCTTCAGGTAAATCAGATAATACCTTACTAATATGATTTTCATCATCATGTTTTGATTTTTGGGTGAGTATTGAGGGTTTTTCAATACCCATATTCAATCTATACTTCATATCCAATAGCATTACATATATTTCGTACTCAGGATAATTGCGCTGACAATCAATCAAAATTTTCTGAAAAGTACCGTGCTGAGAGAGTCGTTCTATTGCACTTCGTTCTCCGCGTGTACCATAGGCCTGTCCAATATATAGCACCTTATATCTCACTCTGCTTACCAGAGCCTTGGCAAAATAGTTGAATAACTCCGATGCTTCTATTTGGATTTCTGTACTGTCAAATTTCTTTAGAGCCCAAGCCTCGTCCTCAAAAATCAGTTTTAACATGCTATGAGGATATGTACTGCTAATTTTTAATTTATTATGATTAATATCAGGATCAATACAAAAATCCAATGGATATTCGGCATAACTATTCTCGGCATTTTCAAATAATACAATAGAGATATGATCCTCATATTGTATTATTGAGTCTGGTTTAATAAAATATTTAGGTCCAAGTAATATACCATAGATGTGGTAATTATGTTCTGGTCCTTTTTCGACAATCTCAAGTTGTGCTGCAGGAATTATAGTTTTCCATTGCGTATATACATCTAATCCAAACTCCGTCTGATATTTTCTCAATTCGACATTTCTCCTTTACAACTCATATTTCCATAGTATCTACTCATCTGTTAGATTTATTTTGATTTATCTAACACTTTAGTTATTCACATAGTATCATATCTACCCGAGAGAAACAATCAATCAATCTATTGGTTTTCTTTTGATGTTAATCAATTCCCCACTATGTTATCTGAAATTCTTGCTCACCATTATATTCCATCTTTAATAAAAAAGAGCAGCCAACGATTTTGCTCTCCGGCAAATCATTTTCTGCTCTCTAAATGCCATTTCCTACGGGAATCGAACCCATAACTAGTGCTTAGGAGCTTGATTTTTGGCGATTTTTCGAGTGATAACTATCACGCAAAAAGCCTTATTTTGATTAGCAAATTAGCTGGGCGTTAGCAGGAACAAGCATTTTGTTCG
>JAHHTS010000095.1 GCA_020024475.1 Oscillospiraceae bacterium | reverse complement strand
ACTCGAACCTCCAGCCTATCGGTTAACAGCCGAGTGCTCCACCATTGAGCTATCGCGGAATATTTAGTACACTAATTATTATATAGAATTATTTATAAATTGCAAGTACTTTTTTAAATTTTTTATATATAATTTTGTAAACATCTATGAAACAAGCTATTTTCTTACCTTTTTTAATAAAATTATGAAAATTAATCCTATTTATTCTTTAATATAAATAAAAAAGAGTATTCTTAAAGAATACTCTTTTATATTCAAATTATTTATTTATTGGTTTCATAGTTGGGAAATCCACCCAAACATTTTACTACCTTTTATATCTCTTTATATCCCTATTTAGGGATGTTCTTTTTTTACCTTAATTTTATAAATCTATTTAACCCTTTATAACTAGTCGTAAATTAGTCGTATGTTGGTCGTAAATCACTTTACGCTAGGCTATATAACCTTTTGCGTGTTAAAGTAGTCTTCAAAATTAATCAATTCAGCACGTTTCAAATCTTTAGTAGCTTCTGCATATATATTCATTGTTGTCTCTGCATCAGCATGACCAAGAATATCTTGCATTGCTTTAATATTGACACCTGCTTCACACATTCTAGTTGTAAATGTATGCCTCAATGAGTGATTACTGAATTTTGGGAGTAATGTTACATCTTCAAACTTATTATCCAACACCTCATAATTGCAATCTCTAATAATTCGTCTTAAAGCCTTATTCAATGTCCCTTGATGCTGAACTCCTCCAAATCGATTTATAAAAACAAAGTCTGTATATCCATCAACACTTACTTTACACTTAATCCCAAGCTCTTCTTGATTCTGCCTTTCCTTAAGAAATGCTTCTTTAACTTTTGGTAGCATGGGTACTTTTCTTATTCCAGCTTTTGTCTTAGGTGTGTTTACTGCAAAATCACAACCTTCCTTTTCCCCTCTACTATAATACACAAGAGTATGATTAATGCTTATAGTTTCCTCATCAAAATCTATATCACACCAACGTAAGCCTGTTATTTCTCCTACTCTTAATCCCGTCCATAACATAACTATAAAAATAGGATACCATTTATTATACTGTCCCTGTTTCTTCAAAAAATCCTCAAACAATTCCTGTTCTTTAATTGTTAATGCTTTTCTTTTTACTGAATCATTGTTGTGAGCCTTTTTAAGTTCTTTTAATGCATTATCAGATGGATTATATCTTAAATAATCATCTTCAACACCAAGTTCAATAACCTGATGTAATACTGTATGAATACTATCAATTGTTGATATTTTTATATGTTGTTCATCAGCAAGTCGATTATAAAAAGCTCTTACATCAGTTCTTTTCAAATCTACAATTCTCATATTACCAAAATCAGGCTTTACAAACTGTGTATACATATATTTATAGTTTTGAAAAGTATTGTCCTTAAGTCCTCTTTTAATTTGTACCCACAAATTATATAAATCATTGATAGTCAAGTCCTTCTTATTAGCCCTAACTCCATCTAGTGCATCTCTCATAACATCAATTTCTTTTTCTCTAAGTTCATCAAGTGTTTTAGCATAAATGGAATGACGTTTTCCAATTTTATCTCTCCACTTATATTCAAATGTACCATTAGCTCTTTGGTATTCGCCTTCTTTTAAAACTCTTTTCTTGTTATCTTTACGTCTCTCTACTGCCATGATAATTCTCCTTCCATAACGATAAAGAGAACACGCTCATATTTATTATAATCTGAGAATGTTCTCTTCGTCTACAGTAAAATACATCTTTTGTAAATTATATTGAGTACGTCTTTTCTAAATATTCATCAAACAACTTTCTTTTAATAAGACGTTTATTTCCACACCATATCACATATCGGCAATCCTTCACATTTGTTAAGTCTCTCAATTTATTAATCCCTATACCAAAATATGCAGAGGCTTCTTCTAACGTAAGATTTGATTTTTCCCATATAGGTATTTTTTTATTTATAAAGATTCCTCCTTTCTAATCAAAAGGAAATTTTACATTATCAACTTCCATAAAATCATTTTTTCTATCAAGATATTCTTTTACGGACATATACTCTTTTTTATCTCCTTTTGAATCATAAATAACCACTTTGTGTATTCTTCTTAAAAAAGCTTTCCATGATTCCTCATCTTCCCTTTGAGTCTCTAAATACTGTTTTTCAAGCGACCAATTCGATACAATATATACCTTATTATAACAAGCAAATTTATTTGTATATCTACTTGGTAATTCAATAGGGTAAATATCACAGTACATAAGCATTTCTTTTAATTTAAGTGAAGAACGAAACTCATCAAAGCATATAACAGATTGACAATTGTATCCATCAAACGGATGCACATAGTCAGTTACTCTATATACATTTGAATATCCGTTATCTTCTAACACCCCTCTTGTTTTACCAGTACCAGTTACCCCACTTATATATATAACCTGTAAATCAAGTCTAACGGTTTCTTTAAATCTTTCAGTTAATATTGTGGTACGTATTTTATCCAGCTTGTCAATTTGCAAGATATAATCTTGATTAGTAGCCAATATTTCAGCATTTGTCATATTATCTAGTACCATTTGATATAAGTCAGACATATCACTTCTTTTACCCCTACTGTCTGGCGGTTGTGTTCCATACTCTTCAAAAGTACCTTCAATCTTCTTTTCCTGCTTAGATTCATCTAACTCCCATTTTCCTGACTTTTTTATATAGTTTACGTTGTCCGATACAGACCCTCTACATTTTTCAATATGAGCTTCTGGGAAGTATCTCTTTATCATACTGAATCTAACTCTTGAAGAAAATACCACATAAATATGTGTATGAAACTGTGAGCCTTCTTCATCAGCCATACAAAAATATGATATAGTCTTAAAATTGTTCCTTATAATCTCAATAATATATTCATGCGTGAATCCCTTTTCAATAGGAGCATTAATTGTTAATTGGTACATATAGGATTGTGTATCTATAACTTTCCCTCCTTCTGTGTAGTTTGTTTATTAATGTGAACAGCTTGAAACTGTTGAATTTACAAGGTTTTAGACTGTTTGTTCACTGTTGGGTAATACTAACCAACAGTGTGCAAGGGCTTGTGGCTTCGCCACCGCCCTGCACCTAAGTATTATTTCGTTAGTGCATTAATGCAAATCTGTTTCATTTTTTCTACATCACGTATCAATGGTATTTTTATAAACTCTAATTGTGACCCCTGCAACAAAACAACACCTTCTCCTACCCTAAATTCCCTTTCACCTATTCTATCAATATATTCTTTAGGTATAAGCATTTCATATATACTTCTAATAGGTGCACCAACAATGATTACTACTCCATAATTCAATCTGCTTCCAGATGGAAAAGCAGATGCATCTGCCCTCTGACATGATACTACTAATCTAACACCTAAGGAACGTCCCAACATAAGTATTTCTGAGACTTTACGCATTATTTCATCCGCTTTCTTTTTATCTGTATTTTGAATAGATAAAATATTTGCCATATATTCATCCCAAATAAGGGTTATAGGATAACGTGATTGATCTTGTCCTGACTGTCTATTATGTAATATTTCATAAACCGTCTTTAATGCCTCTATAGATTTATCATAAGGATAATATCTAGGACAATTTCTTAAATGAGAAAACTGGTCATCCTGCTTAAAATCTGCAAAATACACTTGTCCTTCTTTTCCATTTTTAAGGCACAATCTTGCGAATAATATATTAGTCAAAAAGCTCTTACCGCTTCCTGACATTCCACATATAAGTGTATGGCTGTTTGTCTTTGTTGATATATCTGTTGTAATAGCTTCTTTTGCCCCGTATCCATACCATTTATCAAAATCATAACCAAGCAGTATACTAGAATCTTTCATCATACATCACATCCTTTTGGATAGCTTTTCTACCTTTAGCAGTCTTTAATACTATTCTGTTTCCATTATTATTACCACCATATTGTATTTCTTCAACAAAATGAACATTCATTACATCTGCAATAGCATCCTTATATTCAATCCAAGTTTTATATGGAATGTAAGTAAAAAATTCTCTTATAATTACGTCAGTACCTTTAACCTTCCTCTTGCTCATTAATATTGGATGTCCACATTTTAAAACCTTATTATCAAATACTAATATTAAATTTGCTTCATCACGAATAGCAGTTTTTTCACCTATTTTTTCTATAAAATACCAAGATAATAGAATAGGTAAAATTATTATCACAAAATTCATACTAAACTCAAATATTGAAGCTAACATCTGTTGAACTTCAAAACCCTTTAACAACTTTCCTTTAACAAATACTAATAATACTGTAACTAGCACTATTAAAATCCAGAATAAATTTAATAGTGGTTTATTCATTAACTGCGATGCTCCTAGCTTAAATCTTAACATTTGTTTTTTTCTGTTATACCGACGAGTCAAATACCCTTCTTTATCCACGAGAATTCCTCCTTATAATTTTTATATTATTGTAGATGAAGTAGCACTATCACTACCCCACCCACCTAAATTACTCAGACATTTATTGCACCTTATAAATCATCTCAATCTTACCTTTGTGATTAAATGATAAGTCAATAGTATCATTAAGCTTTGTTTCTTTTGGAAGTGCTATGCTATCCTTAAGGAAAAACTTATCTGTTCTTAAACCCTCAACATTTTCATCCTTAAATGCTACAAAAAGGTTCATTCCTTTAATTACCTCTCCACTGTTGTTAGTAAAATTTACATTCTGAACGCCTATTAATTTAACCTGCATATCATTACTCCTTTCCATTACCTTATCATGAGTTAGTAATATAATATTTCAAAAGCTCTTGATACTTATAATTATATGACTTACAATGTGATTATTCGAACACTTTTATTCGCATAATATAATTATTTTCAGGAGGTATTGTGAATGAAATACGACAAATATAAATTGTGCAAGAGACTAAAAGAAATAAGATTAGATAGGAGAAATTTATATCGCTCTGATTCAGATACATATAATAAATATTATTGTTGTATAACTCAAGAAGATTTTGCTGATGCTCTTAAAGTCGATAGAAGAACAATTATAAAATGGGAAAAAGGTGAATCAATTCCAACCTTAGAAAACCTTTTAACAATATGTGATTTACTAGATTGTAATATTGAATATTTTCTTGGTGCGGATGAACTACCATATATTAATACGATTGCAAAGACCTCGCATTTCACAGGAATTGACCCAAAAATTATCGAGAAAGCAATTAGTTGTAGCGATTATCTTGACTGTCTCAATTTTTTCATGTTACCAGAAAACTGTTCAGAGTTATTCAATAAAGTAACATTATCTGCATGGAAAAAATTTTGGGTTAATCAAAGTCTATCCAATATCAAAAGCCCTTTAATAGATTTAATTAAACAAGCTTTTGATGATTTCTATTCCTTTACTCCCTTTTCTGAAATAACACCAAATAATTTCAAGGCATACTTAATCAAATATATTCCTGCTGAAAAACTTGATTTTACCTCTACAACTGATAATGAATCAATCATTAACATCAAAAAATCTTTTTCCTCTCTTGGCTATAAAGATTTTCTCTTAAAGTGTTCATCTGATAACATATATAATGACTTCATAAATTACATCGTTCAACTAACTTATGAGCCGTTATCAAATCAAGTTTTCATTGAACTACAGAAAAAAAAGATAGCTAATAAATTCATTGAAACTGTTACTCAATACCTTTCTGATATATAAAAGAAAAAAGCACTCGATTACTCGGGTGCTTTAAATATTTAAATTAATGCGGTTATTTTTGAAGAGCAACGTGCTTCTATATTACGCATATATTTGTCCATATACTCCCAATCTATTTTACCATCTTTATCAACAGGCAAAGGAATAGAAAAGTCAGTTTTCATATGTCTATTTAATTCATCAATAAAAGCTTTATAACGCAACCTTCCCTCTTTAAATACCATCGTAGCAATATACTTTTTACAGTAATAAGACATATTTGTTTTTGGTATTAATACATTCACATTCTGGCTAGTATAAAAAGGCTTATCCTGAACAAAACACGAGCCTAAATATTCTCCCCCTAAAGATATTGTTAATAATCCAGCATCATACGGTTTCAATCCTTCTATTTCGTCTATATAATCAGTCACTCCATTATTAGCATTTGACCTTCCAACAAAATTTATAGAAGGATTATTATCAGACATCCTCACTTTATCAAGTTTTGTTCCAGAGTCAATAATAAACAATCCTTCATCATACAAATGAAATCTCTTAAAATTTGATAAATCGATTTTATTTAATGATGTATTACTTATAATATCAAGCCTTTCTATAGAAGAAATAACATCTACTTCGAGCTTGCGCATATACTCTTCCATATACTGCCAATCAAGCTCACCTTTTGTTGTTATAGGAAGATAAATATTCTCTTCTTTGTACTTTGCCTCACTAACCTTGTTATTATATGAATATTTCTTTTTTAGTTGCATTAGTACAGTGCGAATAAACAAAAAATGATACTTATTCATTGCATATCGATTCTTTAATATTTTAGCACTATCACCTACAACAAAAGGATTTTCTTGATACGTAATATGTCCTGACGAACCACTACGAGCAACAGTTAGGCATGGAGCATATTCTATATAATAGTTTGCTGTTTTACAATATTCTTCATCAATATATCCAATACAACCATTCTGTTCTTCGCCACTTTGAATTGCAACTATTGTGCCCGGGTGTAGAAACAGCTCTTCTTTTGTGATTCCTCTTCCGTTAATAATTTTAAATATATCATCAACTTTAAACTTTCCCCAAGATGAAGTGTCAATCTTACTCATGTTATTTTCCACCTTTCAGAACCAAAGTAATAACACCTTCATCCAATGAAATATCACTGCTGTATAAAATGTGTTGCATCAACTTATCGTTAAACTCTTTGACATCTATATTACGCTTATACATTTCATAATCCATCATTGTCTTTATAAAATCTTCTTCCGATACTTCAAAAGGCTTTTCAGGCATTTGGTAAGATAAGTGTTCTGCAGGATTAATAATCTGCCTTGTATTGTATTTACTATCATTACCATCATGAATAGCCTGAATCCAATAATCTTCTATTTCATTCCATCTACCCTTTATATCTTGCCTTCCCTGATTTTTAACCGTTTCAAGACCATCTTCTTCAATATAATAGCCAATAATATTTTGTCCATTTTGAGGTTTACCAGATTCAAAAACAAAAATAGATGTAGTAACTCCAGCTGAGAAAACATTTTCCGGTAGTTTAACAATAGTTTTTAAAGTGTGGTTTTTTAGAACTTTATTGCCATACTTTTTATCAGGCAAGTCTTTCTCTAATTTTTTATCAGGTAATATAAAAGCACACTTTGTTCCAATAGGAACACTATCAAGAACATTTTTAACAATAGTCATACAACCATATGCTCTCTCAAATGGAGGATTCATCAATACTTTTGTTATGCTTTTAGGTTGTGATTCGCCATCAAGCGTCACACTAATATCCTTAATCCACTTTATCGCTTCATCTTTTCTTGTATCAAGCTGTTCCAAATTAGTTTTTCCATCTTTGTGAATAAGCATATTCGCACAAGCAAGAGCAAATATTTCCCTATCAAATTCAATCCCATATAATTGTTTGCTTTTAATTTCTGATGCTTTCTTAGTGTTAACACCACCAGCTTCTTTTATCATGTTACACATAGATTTAACAAGAAAAGCTCCACTTCCGCATGCTGCATCCAAAATTACATCACTCTGATTTACATCAATTAATCTATACATAAAAGATGTAATATGGTCTGGCGTAAATACCTGACCTGAATCAGACTTCTTTTTATAACGATTGAACTCATTGAAAAAAATAGCCATTACATCCTCGCCATTCCAATTATCTGAGTTAATCAAATCTGATATTTCTACAACCCAATCAATAAAATTATCTATTGCTAATTGATTATCTGTCATATTCATTTTAATTTCTGAATATACATCACATAATAAATCCAGCTTTTCATTTTGTTTTTTTGCACTTTTAAGTGATTTTGAAAGCTGGTTTAAAATGGTCTGATGGAACAATGAATATTCAGTGCCTTTATGAAGAATTGCACCTTCTTTAACCGCAACAAGAGCACATGCAGTAAAAATCATTCTATGATTAAGATTTTTAACTCCAAACTCCTTATGTAAACAATTATTTATTTTTCTTGTGAGTTCGTATATTTTTGTCTTATCAATAGTATCAGTAATGTATAATTTTTTATAATACTGTAAATGTTGAAGTGGAGAAACTGGATTCTGTACTTCAACATCATTCATAAATACACGAGAATCTTTACCATTATATAAAATACCTACCACTTTAGCATAATGCTTATTTGCTATCTTAATATTCTTAGAAATCTCATTCATCCATTTTTGTTTTGATAAATCTTCTTTTTCCGATTTTGTTTCAACTACAATAGCAACATCATTTTGATTGTATGGCAAAAACCATCCATCTGGTTTATCACTTATCCCTGAAAAATCAGTTGTTTTTATCCTTTTTCCTAACTCTATAAAAGTTGTAAGCTGACCAACTCCAGAAATGAACTCAGATGTTTCAATATTTATACCTTTACTATCAGTAAAGCCAAGTATTACACCAGCCTCATTACGAACCTCATCCTCAGTACGATATTTCATTTCTTTCCCCTCCTAAATATCTATATAAATTTTTATAATCGAAACATTTATCATAAGAATTTATTACATTCTA
>JAHHTS010000094.1 GCA_020024475.1 Oscillospiraceae bacterium | reverse complement strand
ATTTCAATCCACGCTCCCATAAAGGGAGCGACATTGAAAAAACATCATTGTTAAGCCGTGCGTTAATTTCAATCCACGCTCCCATAAAGGGAGCGACGTTATTGTTAAAGGAGAATAAATGAGTATCTTAATTTCAATCCACGCTCCCATAAAGGGAGCGACTTTATAATTGCCAGTGTTGGTGGGTATGAGAGCAATTTCAATCCACGCTCCCATAAAGGGAGCGACGTATTTTTGATGTTATACATCTCTGCAAACATTGCTATTTCAATCCACGCTCCCATAAAGGGAGCGACTTATAGTCATCTACCCCCATAAAATCGCCAAAATTATTTCAATCCACGCTCCCATAAAGGGAGCGACGGCAAGCCAATAGACGGGTGCGAAATTGTGACATTTCAATCCACGCTCCCATAAAGGGAGCGAATTTATATGGTGTATAATAAAGACAATGAAAAACATTTCAATCCACGCTCCCATAAAGGGAGCGACAGGTTATCCAAAAGGTGATGTAACCGCAAACTGGATTTCAATCCACGCTCCCATAAAGGGAGCGACGTGTTGGCGGTATTGGTGTCTCTCCATTACCGATATTTCAATCCACGCTCCCATAAAGGGAGCGACAATAGCAACAAGACAGACAATGGCAACAGCAACGATTTCAATCCACGCTCCCATAAAGGGAGCGACGTATATGGTGTCGGCAATGGACCAGGAACTTGGGATTTCAATCCACGCTCCCATAAAGGGAGCGACAGCAAAATTATACAAAAAATATATTATATTTATATCTTTTTTACTATTTTGCTACAATAATATACTTAATATTATTGATTTTTATTATAAATTTGCTAATATAAATTAAATTTGTTAGCAAATTTAGGTGCGAATATAACTATAAATTTATGTTAGCTTTACATTCGCATTAAAATATTAAAGGTTTTTCTACATTTATTGTTTCTTTAGCGCCTATATGTTCAACCTTTTTGTCATAGTTGTTACCCAAATAATAAAATCTTAAACTGTCTTTCTCTTGATTTATTATTTTATTAAGCTTTCTTTTTATCTCTAATATTTTTACAGAGTCTACTATACATTCAAAAACTGAATTTTGAACTCTAACTCCATAATTTGTACATATCTTTGCTACTTTTCTAAGTCGTGCTTTACCGTCGGCAGTTTCGGTATTAACATCATAAGTTATCAAGACTAACATTATTACTCCTATTTCCAAAAAAATGGAGGATATTCATCAATATCTCCTCTTATGTACCTGGCTAAAAGCAATGCCTGTACATATGGTAGAGTTCCTAATTCGATGGTTTCAGATAAAAATGGGTGCTTTATTTTATCCGCTTTTCGATCTTGCCAATGCTGAAAATATATTTTTCTTCCTTCTTCTGTTAAAAAAACAGCTCCATTTTCTTTCACTGTAAAATGTTCATTTTTAATAATTTTCTTATTTATCAATTTCAAAACAAATCTATCACAAAAAACAGACCTAAACTCTTCCATTAAATCTAACGCTAAAGACATTCTTCCTGGCCTATCTTTATGTAAAAATCCTACATACGGATCAAGTCCTACCGACTCCAGCGCAGAAGCACACATTGTAGAAAAAATACTGTATGTAAATGATAATAAAGCATTTACATTATCCATAGGTGGTCGACGATTCCTACCATCAAAACAAAAATCGTCTTTTTGTTGTAAAATCATATCATCAAATAAGTTGAAATAGGCAACTGCACACTTTTCCTCCCATCCAATCAGCTCTGCTGTTGATTGAGAATTAAGTATATGAGGAACTGTATTTTTTATATATTCTATACTATCCAAAAAAGGTTGTGTTTCTATTCGCAATGAATAATCTCTAACCATTCTTGATAATACAGCCCTACTATTATATACTTTTCCAATGATAAAATTTTTTGCCACACATAGAGATCTTTCTTGGTCATCAGATATTCTATACTGCTCTTTTCTTAAAAGAACATTGCCATGATAATTACCTCTTACTTCTGCTAAAAATTTTCCATTAGTATTCATAAATACAACCGAGATTCCCATTTCAGCACATATCCGCATCAAAGAAGGGCTAACTCCTGTATAGCCAAAAGTTACTATACCTTCCAGATTATGTAAAGGTATTCTTCCTATAATTTTGTTTTCTTCTTTTATACAAACTGTTTCACCGTCTAAAGATAAATATCTATTGGGGGTATTTATATATAGTGTATTTAACAATTTTTTGATACTACTCACCTTCGTTCAATATATTTTTTATATATTCGGAAGCTGATTGTTTTGCACATAAAACAGGTAAACAAATATCTTTTACTGAACAAGCTTTGCATTTTGAAGAAGTTTTCACTTTAGGCGTATGGTGATTATTATACAGTTTATGCATATCATCAAAAGTTTTTCTAACATCATCTTTCATCACATCTGTTATTTCAACTTCCACTCTACGCTTTATCGCATCATAATACAAACTTCCTCTATTTATAGTTGTACAAAACATATCTTCAAGACAAATGATTTGAGCAACAAGTTGGCTTATATCCTCATCACTGTCTTTAGGTTTTCCCCTTTTATATTCAACTGGATAAATTATGTATTTGCCTTTTCTTCCTTTTACTGGTATTCCAAAATCATCTAATATAAATTCAACTGCATCGCATTCTCCACTAACACCTAAACTATGTGAATATATTGGCATTGCTCTTGAAATAAGCCTATTTTTTCTTTTCTCTACAAATTCATGATTATGAACATTTTCATGAATCAGTCTTCCCGATGCAGTTAAATAATTTTCATTCCATTGCTGTTCGATATGAATAATCGCCCATTGCCTTTTACAAAATTTATAATGCTGAATTCCTGATAAAAGCAAGAAATCTTCTTCTTTATAATCCATCATAAACAGTCAATTTTAATCCATCAAGTTCATTATATGAAATATTATAGTCATCAATCGATTTTGGTGCATCAACATCATCTTTTAACACAACTTTTACACTATCATGCACTTTTTTGGCTGAATATTGTCCAATTTTACAATTATGTTTCCACCAAAACAACTTTACAATTTGCATTGTTCCATCAGGTCTAGCACTAGATGAATCATTTACAAACAATGTTCTTAAAGATTCTTTAATTTTTTCTGCATCTTCTTCTGAAAAACCTGTTTTTTCAGCTAACTGTACATTTATACTTCCTTTTAGAAGATATACGCCAAAATCAACTCTATGTTTAGAGCCCATAGTATCAGACGCTTTTCCCTCTTTAGACTCGCTATTAACACTCTTTGTTATTTGTAAACTTGTAATATCTACTGGATCTACACTAAATGCTGATTGTACTGAAACAGGGCCTCTAACTCCTAAAGAAATGTCAGAATTTTTAAATGCAAAAACTTGCCCGAAACTTCTTACATCAATCCATTCTTCACAAGCTATTTTTGTGGCAATTTCACTGTTTGCTTTTTTCCTGTTAGACAATTCTTTTTTGAAGTTCTCATTACCTTCTGCCCTATCGTGTAAACTTTTAAAACCGTCTACATTTTTATCATCAGACTGAACAAAAACATTTTCGCCCATGTCGATAAGTCTATTTCTTATTTTTCTTTTTATACAAACATCTGACATTTCACCAAAGCCATCATATGTGGTTCTTGGCATATTGCCATTTAAAGGGTCTCCATTAGGATTTGCGTTTTTTACTTCAATAATAGCTTCAAAATCAATTTTGTTCTGTAATGTACTCATTTTATTTTGTCTCCTTGTTATTTTTTATTTCAATTATTCTATCTAAAATTTCTTTTTTCTGTGTATAAAAGCCAAGTGCCATTCTTCCATCTAGATTTCTAACATTTTGGAATTCATCAGAATCTATTTCTTTTGAAATTTGAGAAAGAAGATTTTGCAAATAATCACCACTTTTTCCAAGCATATCTATATATGTTGCAAGTTTTCTTGTTATAACTCCCCATACTTTACATGGATTATGAGAAAAACTATTAAAATATCTCATAGCATTTGTAGTGCGTGATGAATCTTTACTTTTTAGTGCATATCTCTCTATTTCATCAGCTACTGCTAAAAGTCTTCCACAGTTATATGCTAAATTATTATTTTTATCAGTTGACATTACCACTTCTTCTCCTTTGTAATCATATAAATATTTTTTATACATTGCACATGTTACTTCCAATACCTTGTTCCAATTATATTTCATTGAATATTTTTCAGGGCAATAGCATTTTTTTACTAAAGCATTAACAATATCTCTTGGTATTTTTGCCCCGTCAGTTATGCAAGGCATTATTCGTTCCACAGCATTTTGAAGAATTTTTTTATCTGCTTCTATGAAGTTGCCTTTTTCTATACCAAATGCACACAATGCAATATCTTTTGGTGACGGTGCTCCGTAAAACATAACATCTTTATTTTTATGAATATACCAAGATGAGGTTTTATGCCATTTTTCTATTCTATCTATCAAGTCATTTGCAGATTCGCCTTTGTATTCTCTGAAATAAATTATCGACATTCTTCCTGTAGTTGCTGCATCTAGCCCTATTATTGCGACTTCTGTGTTTATATCAATTTGAGCCTTATAACCTAAAATCTTATTTTTAAACTTTTTAGCAAGTTCTGATTTAATATCTGCGTACTCGCTCAAATCTTCATTGTCATTACAAAAATCATAACTATCGCTATTTAACTTTGGCAAATCTTCGTTTTTTGTGCCCCAAAGCAAAAACACTTTGTCTCCTATAACTTGTCCTTGATTAGAAATAAGAAATTTTAACGCATTATGGGCTTTTTGTGATACTTCATAACTAATTTGCACAGCCTCGGTATCATTCTTAAATCTTCCTCTATATGTAAATCCAGATAAATCATTTGATGAAATAAGTTTTGCTTTGTCTCCTGAATTTCTAATTTTTGAAGGATGATTTACAGATAAGTTTTTTATTTCTCCAGTTACATAACAAAGACCTTTATTCTCAATGGTAGACATATAATAATTTATATATTTTTTCTGTAATATTTCATCTTGCCAAACTGCCGGGACGCTACTTCCATCTAGAACTCTAAACCTTATAAACGCATCTTTTTGCTTACCTTCAGTAAGTTTTTCTTGAGTTTTTTCCCATTTTTCGGTTAGCATTCCTTTTTCATCAATAGAAAATATCTCATTATCAATTAAGTCTTTAATTAAAGTTCCTTTTGATATGTATTCATAAATCGCCTCAACTTTTAAAGTAGAATACTCAGAATTACTCCATTTACGCAAATTATTTAAGTATTCTTTAAAAAATTCGTCGTTGTTTTCCCCTGTATAACTCTCGTAATCTAAAGCTAGGTACTTTAGTTTATCACACAGTGGATGTGGTGCTATGCCACTACTTCTACCTGACGATTTTTCGGTAACCGGTATAATAGTTTGCGATAAACTTTTATTTTTTCCATCTGTATCCTTCACAAAACCAGCTCTTATAAAATTTCCCTCTGCATCTATTGTGATTTCTACATGAGCCTTTTGTGTTGAATGAGCCATAGGTAAAAGTTCATTTTTAGCAGTTATATTAGCTTTTTCCAAATTGTTATAGGTTTTATAAAGTAAACTTATCCAACTCAAACAATTACACCTCCTTCTCTATAATCTTTTAGAATCTCTTCATTTTCTACAAAAGTAAAATTACCATTTCCAAATTCTTTCACTTCCATTTTCCTAATTATTCTTTCAATCTCGCACTCATTTGGCCTTTTGAAAGCAATAACCCCATCAACCATAACCGGATTCCAAAATTTACATTTTAAAAGTCCTTCTCCATTTTCATCTGGGTAACTTAAAGAGTGGTACTGCAAACCGAACTGTGTTACTAACTTTTCACCATTTTTATCTTTTCGATTATAGTAACTTGTTTTATTCGTAAATTCACACGGTTCAACATATCCTTGGCACTCTCTTGTACCTATAAAAATATCTCTTCTACCTCCCTTTTCAAGGGCTCTTTTTGCTATAAAATAATGCTTATTTTGATTAAAATCATTTTGCAAATCCTTTCTATTTTGATTAAACTCAAAATGTGCCTTAACAATATATTCGGGATCCTTTATATATGTATAATAAGCTAAATCGTTTCCTCCACCATATTTGATTGGTCTTATTCCTTTTCTTTCTGTTTTTATTTGATTTATAACACAAACTTCATCTACATACCAAATAATAGATGGTTTCCAATATATAGACTCACAAATTCCTTTTAACGCTTGATATGTTGGAATCATTAATGTACTTTTCTCTCCACCTATCTTTGTAAGTGGGTCTGTAAAAAGGCCATACCTTCCACTTACTTTGAAATTTATTTCATTCTTCATTCTCATCACTCCTTAATACATTTCTAATTTGTTTTTTCCTTCTAATGTTATACCTCTTTCTTTATTGTAATATTTTTGTTTCAATATATTTATATTTTCATTTTCGCAAGGAATAAATGCGTTTTCTTCTAATAATTTTTTATATAAATTGTCATATATATTTACAGTACTGCGTTGAAGCTCTTTCAATGCTTTATTTTTTTCTGACAAATTTTCATTGCTTAAAAGTATTCCTATATGCTTTTTTGACTGCTCATCCCATTCAACTATAACAGAATGAGTAAGACTGTCTATAACTTGAAAATAATCTGCAGCTTTTACAAATTGTTGCATAAAGCATAGTGGATATATGCCACTATAATTACTTATTCGTGCTTTGTTATTTTTCAAAAGATTTAAAATTGTTTTTTCACTATCATCAATTATATAATCCATATTTTTGTTTATTTCATTATCAGAAAAATAAAATTCATAATAACTCTTTATAGATTTAGGCGATAACAAACTATTATCATATTTTTTAGAATTCTTGCTGAAGTACCACAATAAATCCTGTGTATGATTTTGACCTATCTCTATTTCCTTTAACATTGAAATATTTTCTTCAATAACATTTACTATATAAACATTACCTTTTTCATTTTCTGCATTTCGATTTCCTCTGCCTGCAGCCTGAGCGATGGAATCAAGTCCGCTTAAACTTCTAATAACAGAAGAAAAACTTATATCTACCCCTGCCTCTATAAGCTGTGTTGAAACACATATAATATTTTCTCCTTGTTTCAACTTTTTCTTTATTTCCTCAATAATTACTTTTCTATGCGCCGGGCACAATCGAGATGTCAAAAGAATAATCTCTGTTTTAGAATCTATTTTTTCTTTTATAAAATCATACACCTTATTTGCTGAGGAAACTGTATTCATAACTATAAGCAATGAAGAAATATTTTCTTTTATATCAACTGCAAAATTTGACAAATCTTCACAAGTCATCTTTTCCTGTGTTTTATCTAAAACATTCATTCGTTCTAAATTTTGATAAATATAATCCACACTATCAATTATTTCACCATCAAGTGTTATATTAAGTCTCTCTTGTATAAAGCTAAAATCTGGTTGGGTTGCTGTACAAAGGATACTCGTTGTATTCATTACATTTTTTAGATAAACTAATGTCTTATAAAAAATACTCATACATTTTATTGGTAAAGTTTGTATCTCATCAAAAATGATTACCGAATTATCAAAATTATGAAGTCTTCTTATATTGCTATTTCCTTTTGCAAAAAAAGAATTCAAAAATTGAACCATAGTCGTAAACACAATTGGATAATCAAACCTTTCTGATATTAGTTCATAATCACCTATCTTTTTCGACTCAACTATATTTGAATGGTATTCTAAAACATCATCTTCGCAATCTAATATTTCTCTAACCGCCTGAGCATTCTGCTCCACAATAGTTGTGTAAGGCATTATATAGAAAATTCTCTTTTTGCCATGATTCAAAGCAAATCTCAAAGACGCAAATGTTTTACCTCCTCCGGTTGGTACTGTAAGAGTATAAATTCCTGTAGGCGCTTTTGAAAAATCTTTGCATTTTTGAGAAATTAAATTTCGGTATTTATTAAGTTCCTTTGTTCTTTCGCACAAACATTCACTTTGTGATAAATTTAAAATTTTATCTTCAAAAACTTTTGCGTATTTATCAAATATTTTTTCACTGTCAAATTCTATATCAGGTTTATCTTCTAATGTAAAAAGATAACTGTCAAGTCTATCTGCATCAACTAAAATACTATATAAAGTTTTAATTACTAATCCTATTTCAAATGATCTTTCATTCATTTTGAAATATATTTTGTCTATCTCTTTACTGCTTTTTTCAAATATATAATTTATATCTACACATTTATTCTCATAAAAATACCTATCACAAACTTCTTTCATTTGTTCGTCTGATATTTTTTTGAATCTCTCAATCATCGGGTTTTTATCATTATAGTTTACATTGTCAGGTAAGCCACCATGATGATATGTTATCACCTCACAAATTATATCTCTTGAAATTTGTTTAGGCCCTTTTGCATCTGAAAACTTCTCAAATAAATATTTGCCTCCATATACTCCGTGATCAACTTTTTCTTCACTATATGTCTCTTTATTTTTGGCTTTCTTAATATAATTTTGAAAATCTTCAGAATATTTTCCCATATCATGTAATATACCTGCTAGCATTGCTGTATAATATAAACCTATGTTTTTTCCATATTCTTTACAAATACCTGCAACATTATATAAATGCTCATATAATGTCTGAACTTTTTGTTCATAATATCTAGCTATATACATGGATTTTTCCTCCACAACATATAAAATTTATTCTTTTTTAATATTGTAACAAATATATCC
>JAHHTS010000093.1 GCA_020024475.1 Oscillospiraceae bacterium | reverse complement strand
AAAAATTGTTTCTACCAATCAAGGGGAATATGCAAATCATATTCTCACGGAATTTGATGAATTGTGGAATTCAGATTCAACCTATGATTTTGAGCAGTTTATCGAGACTTACACAGATACATATGTAAAAAATAAGATTATCGAAAAACAGAGAAAAATTGCAAGAGAAGAAGAAATTCCCTCTTTGGAAGAATATCGATTACAACCAAACTCTATGCAGATTGCGTTTGTCAAAAATCTAGATCGAATTTATAAATCAGGAGAAGATCGTGCGCTGTTAACAAGTAGTACAGCAACAGGAAAAACTTATGCATCGGCATTTGCAATGCGTGAATTGGGATTTGAACGAGTTTTATTTTTGGTACATAGAAATCAAATTGCAAAACAGGCCATGAACTCTTTTAGAAAAGTATTTGGTAGAAAAGTTTCTATGGGACTTGTCTCAGGAAAACATCAAGACTATGAGAAAGATTTTATATTTGCAACAATACAAACGCTTAGTAAAGAAGATACATTGAAAAGATATCAGCCGGACCACTTTGATGCAATTATTATAGATGAGGCACATCATAGTGCTGCTAATAGCTATAAAAAGGTAATGGATTATTTTAAGCCGAAACTTTGGCTTGGAATGACAGCAACTCCAGATCGCCGTGATGATAACATGGATGGTCGAAATATCTATGAGATTTTCAATCATCAAATAGCTCTAGAAATACGTTTACAAGATGCGATGGAGCAAGATTTATTGTGTCCTTTTCATTACTTTGGAATTACTGATCTTGAAATTATACAAGATGAAGGGAACACAAAAGAAGAAAAATTTGAAAACTTCCGCTATTTGACTTCTGATGAACGTGTTGCAAATGTAATGAAGCAAGCGGAGTATTTTGGATATAGTGGAGAGCGTGTAAAAGGATTAATTTTCTGCAGCAGGATTGAAGAAGCAAAAATGTTATCTAAAAAGTTTAATGCGAAAGGTCTTCGGACGTTGGCACTAGATGGAAGTGCTGATGAGGAAGCAAGATCAGAAGCAATCGAACGATTGGCTGGAGAGGACGGGCCAGAAGCATTGGATTACATTCTTTCCGTTGATATTTTCTCAGAAGGTGTTGATGTTCCTGAAATTAATCAAGTTATTATGCTTAGACCTACAGAATCTCCAATTGTGTTCATTCAGCAATTAGGACGGGGACTTCGTAAGGCAGAAGATAAGGAATACGTTGTTATATTGGATTTTATCGGAAATTATAAAAATAACTTTATGATTCCCATTGCATTGTCTGGGGATCGAAGTTATAACAAAGATAATATTCGAAGATACATTACAGAAGGTGGACGTGTAATCCTAGGATCAAGTACGATTCATTTTGATGAGGTATCTCGGAAACGTATTTATCAAGCCATTGACAATGCCAATTTTAATGACATTAAACTGCTCAAGGAAAATTATTTTAACTTAAAAAATAAATTAGGGTACATCCCTGCACTTGCAGATTTTGATAAATATGGGGAGATGGACGTGCTAAGAATTTTTGATAATCACAGTCTCGGATCCTACTATAAGTTTCTTGTAAAGTATGAAAAAGAATATACCATTCGTTTATCGAAAGAGGAAGAAAAAGTAATTGAATTTGTATCAAAAAAACTAGCTAACGGTAAAAGAATTCAAGAGTTGGAGTTATTACGCCGTTTATTAAATTACCAACATGGAATTTTTAGACTTCTGCAAAAATCTTTGAAAGAAAATTATGCATGTGATTTGGATGCAACTGGTGTAGAAAATGTAGTAAATGTAATGACCAATGAATTTCCTACAAAAGCAGCTCAAAAAACTTATAAAGAATGTGTCTTTGTAGAAAAAGAAGGCGACGATTATCAGATTTCAAAGTCATTTTCGAACATGTTGGAAAACGATGATTTTTACTATATTTTGAAAGAGTTAGTAGAATTTGGAATTTCAAGATATAAAGCCAATTATAGCAATACATATCAAGATACAGATTTTGTGTTGTATCAGAAGTATACATATGAGGATGTATGTCGTTTATTGCGTTGGGAACGAAATGAAGTTCCATTAAATATAGGTGGTTATAAATACGATAAGAAAACGAAGACATTTCCGGTATTTATCAACTATGATAAAAGCGAAAACATCAGTGAAACGATAAAATACGAAGACCATTTCATAAATCAGAATCACTTGATTGCAATTTCCAAAAGTGGAAGAACACTAGAATCAGAGGATGTTCAAAATTTTCTTCATGCAAAAGAGCGTGGGATTGATGTACAACTTTTTGTAAGGAAGAATAAAGATGACAAGATTTCAAAAGAGTTTTATTATCTGGGCAGAATGACAGCTACCGGTCAGGTGGAAGAAATTGTGATGGCGAATACGGATAAGACAGCCGTTGAGATAGAGTGGATATTAGATACGCCAGTAAGAGAAGATTTATATCAATACATTGTGAACAATTCATAGCAAGGAGAGTTAAATGAAAACAGTAAAAGTAGTAGCAGCAATTATCATAGATGATGAAAAAGTCTTTGCAACTCAAAGGGGATACGGAGAATTTAAAGATGGATGGGAATTTCCAGGCGGAAAGATCGAAGAGGGAGAAACACCACAGGAAGCACTTGTAAGAGAAATTAAAGAAGAGTTGGATACGCAAATAGAAGTGGGAGAACTTCTTGATACAGTAGAATATGATTATCCAAAATTCCATCTTTCAATGGACTGCTTTATTTGTAAGATTAAGTCAGGTGATCTGGTACTGAAAGAGCATGAAGCAGCAAAGTGGCTTACAAAGGAAACAATGGATAGCGTAGAGTGGCTGCCGGCAGATGAAGGATTAGTTGAGAGGATAAAAAGTCATTGGATTTAAAGATCTAGTAGTAAGATTAATTTCATCTTGATGTGGCTGGAGAATTTTGCAAAAACATTAAAAGATATTTTGACGTGGTATGAGGATTCATTAAAAAAAGGGATAAGTCTATTAACGAAGGTGCCATGAAATATATTATTACATGATACCAGGAGGTTTAATATGGGAAAATGGATGATTGCAGCTAATGGGAAGAAGTATGATCACGCTGCTGCTTTTCAAAAATGGGGATTTATAGATTGGAGACAACGCGCAAATTATGAAGTCGGTGATTTGGTATACATATATTGCACACGACCATATAAACGAGTAATGTATAAGACCATGGTGGTTAATGAGTCTATGCATGCAGATGAAATTGTGGATGATAGAGAATTTTGGATAGACATAAATGAATATACAAAAGCTTTAAGTGGAAAATATGCACGTTTAAAATTAGTGGAACAAGTTGACTCTGATAAATTATCTCTAGAACATTTAAAAGAACATGGCTTAAATGGAGCTCCACAAGGTCCTGTTAAGGTAAAAGATGAATTGAGTGATTATATTGATAAATACATGAAAGACACATATTCTGAAGGTGTTTTTCCTGAATCAGATATTCCTAATGGAAGTTTAGAAGGAGCTGTTAGCAAGGTATTAGTTAACAAGTATGAAAGAAGCTCTATAGCAAGACAAAAATGCATTGAATACAACGGATGTAAATGTAGTATTTGCGGAATTGATTTTGAAAAAGCATATGGCGAAATTGGAAAAGGGTTTATTCATGTTCATCATATTGTGCCATTAAATAAAATAAATGAAGAATATATTGTCGACTATAAAAAGGATTTAATTCCAGTATGCCCAAATTGTCATGCGATGTTGCATAGAAAAATTGACAGGAAAGAATTGTCTATAGAAGAAGTAAAAAAAGAATGGGATATTCATAATGGATTTTATTATGAAAGGAGATAGTTTATGCTACCATTAATTAGGCCGTTTAATGCCATTATAAGTTGGGAAGACTACGAATATCAAGGGCATATAGCTTTGTACTTTTCATTGAAGAAAATACTTGAGTTACTTCAAAATAGTGAAAGCATTTCAGCGTATGAATTGCAATTAGAAGGAGAAGAGGATTTTTCGATAAGAAAAGATTCAAAGTACGTATCTTTGCATCAGGTTAAGGCAGGTGCAATAAATTTGAATGAAAATGATAAATTCGCTTTTATAATAGGTCTTCTTCAAAATGATGCTGAAAGAGGAGTTTTTCATATAACGAAAGATAAAAAAATCCCCATAAATTTTATTGATTCAACATTGAAACATATAAATATTTTGAAAGGTGAATTGAGAAAAGAAGTAAAAGAAAAAAAGGATATTGATGAGAAAAATCAGAAAGATTATATTTTATTGGATAAAATTTCAGGAAATAATAAAAAAGCGGATATGTACGATATAATAAAATTCGTAGCTGACAATCCTAAAGATATGGAAAGCGTTCGTTTTGCGATTGATAATATTAATCATACATTAGATGAAGTTGAAAAAAATATTCACAAGAAAGTTGAAGAATTTAAGAAAACTAATACAACGTCGAAAATAGATGAAGTATTTGTGGAAGAATATGAAGAACATTTTGATAATGTAAGGCAAATTCGTGAGAGGGCATACGAAGTAATTATCAAGATTTTAGATATCAAATGTAAAAAGTATACATTTGTAGATTATGACTATGCTGCATTTGTTTATGATCAAGTATTTCTTTATATGAAAACAAGAATTACGGAGTTTTATAAAAATAAAATTAAGGATGGGAAATGTATATTAACCTTTGATGAAATATTAGAAGAAGTTGTAATAGATTACCATGAAAAATTAGATGCTGAGGATTATCAATATTATCAAGTGTTGAGAAGTATACGTGATACATTTGCAGAGTATCCTGAAAAAAGATGGACTAATTGTCAAAACATAAATTGTACAGAGTGTAATGAATCTAATGGGTGTCATTTGTTTGAACAAATCAAATTATTAAATGAAAAAACGGAAACTGAACAAAATAATATAATACATAATTTACTTTTATTTACTCCGGTAAAAGGCAAGAGTAATAATTTACCACAAGATAGTTTGGTATCTCATTTATTCCTTAATCTTTTAGACGAAATTAAAACATTGGTACTAAAAAATAGTAGTGTGTATGAAGTAATAAAAGATAAAAGTGTAACATATAGGTTAACATTGGATAGTAGTTATGATGTATACGAGTTTCAAGAAAAATTAGAAAAAGAGATTGTGAAAGAATCTAATAAATCATTATTATTTGAATGCGATGTACTTATTACAGATCGTTTACAGGAAGAAAATCTAATATTCAATGGTGGAAATATAAATAAATTAACAGAAAAAGAAATGAACGAGATAGAAGGAATAACCTCTTCTACTATTGATAAGATGAAAAAAGATAGTAATAAACCAAAAGTAATCAGAGTTATAGATAAAGATACTGCATTAGGAGAATTGAAATAATGAATGAAATAATGACCAAAATATTCGAGTATTATAACTTTAAAAAAATATGGGACCAAAATGACAGAGAGTTTTGGGTTAAGGATGATAACAGAATTGTTAGCTATTTTATTTTGAATTATATTGATTGTACTCTTATACCTGATGATGAAGCAGCTATAAGAAAAGAATTAGATAAATTAGAAGATGAATATATCGATGAAAGAAACAAAACAGTAGGTATCAAATATTTAGTGAGTCATGTTTTTGATAATGAACAAGAGATATCTCAAATTGATAAGAACACATCTGCGATATTTCTTGTTAGATTTTCAGAATTAAACAAACTGAAAAAATATAGAAATTTAATTTACGCAATAGAGGAGTCACCTAATTATTTTAAACGATACATACTTCCTTATACAGAAACTCAAGTAGAAGGATTAAATAAGACATTATCTGATTACAAGAGCAAGAACATTGTTGAAGTCCTTTCAGATTTAGCTGATGTAGAAAGAGACTACTATTCTTTAATGAATGGTACAAACGAAAATAGTGTTTATGAACTTGTTATTAGACTGTTTTCAAAAGTTCCCTTTTTGCAATATGAATTTAAAGCAACATCAGCTGATGTTTCACTGGAAAAATTGGTTAAAGATGAGTTGAAAGGTGATTTAGAAACATTCAATCAAGCAATTATGGAAAACATAACGGATATAGATTATTGGATTGGGCTTGATAATAGTACGTTATCTGAAGAAGAGGTAAATGTCTTATTGAATAAACTATTAGATGAGGTGGAATAATGCAATATAAAATAATTAATTTGCGAGTGAAAAATTTCAAATGTTTTGATAACTCAAAATATTATGAGTTTAGGATTGAAAGAGATAAGAATCCTGTGATTTTATCAGGACCCAATGGTTTTGGAAAAACGACATTTTTTGATGCAGTTGAATTGATATTCTCGAAAAATATTACACGATTAGATTGCGATATAGAGAAAAAAACGACAAACTTAGGTAAAAATATTTTACTTAATCGAGCAAGCGAGGATGGATATGTTGTTTTGACTTTGGAAAACGAACAACAAGAAATTTTGACTTTGTTTGCAAAAATATCAAAAGATAATCAAAAATTAGATATTAAAAAATCAGTTTTGTATGGTGAAACTAAAACATGGATTGCTACAGAAGATTTAGATTCATTTCTCAAAGGATATATTCCATGGAAAGATTATATTGATAATGAAAACATAATGAAATATAGAGCTGAAAATTTTAATGTATATTATTATGTATCACAAGCTGAGTCAGTGCATTTCCTAAAAAAAACAATTGCCAATAGAAAAAATGCTATGAATGTATTACTGAATACAGGGAGTATAGATGAAAGAAAAGATAGACTGTTAAAGTTGACGGGCAAACAAAAAACAACTTCAGGTTTTCTTTTTAATGATATAAAGATAAAATTGGATCAGGAATTAAATGTAAAAGCTACAAAACTAAAATTGTTATTAAACAATGTACAAGATCAAGTCGAAAAAGAAGAGTATGTCGATTTGAAATTATACCAAAATGATTCAAAGTTATATTTTTGGGATAATCCAGATATTGAAAAATCAAATTGTGATGATATTAAAAGAGCTTTCCTTACAGTAGAAGGAATCATTTCTTTTTTAGAACACAAGAGTGATTATGAAAATCATCAATGGAATAAAGAAATCGAAAAAATATTTACAGATGAGTCAATAACAGATTATGTGCAAAAAAAAGAATATATTTTGGATAATGTGATATCTATAGATGAAATCACTAAACAGTTAGAAAATTGGGAACAAACTATAAAGATATATAACGATAGTTTATTCTTTAGACAAGAAATTTTAGATGTTGATAAATATAATAAAAAAGATATTGTCGATTTAAAAGAATTGATTCCTGGATTGGAAAATTACGATTTTAATATAATTGAGAGTGTAGTAGAAGAAATTATAAACCTAAAAAGGAATTACTCTAATACTAATATTATCATTGATAAGCTAAAACGAGCTCGAGTTAACTTAAAAAACGCGAAGAATGAATATAATAGCAATGGATTGGCGTGTCCGTTTTGCAATACAAAGTTTTCAGATACAAAAGCCTTAAATGATGGTTTTGAGGAAGTGGACAAATTGCTTCAAGTAGAAAGTGGTAATGTAGGAAATAGAATAGAATTGAAAAATAAAGAACTTCAGAAATATGTTGAAGAGGTAAAAGGGATTATTCAACCATATGTGAGGGACTTAAATGATGAAAGGATTGGATTATTAAGAAACCAAAAATTAAATTTATCGAAATTTAGTAACAGTGCCGGAAGAGTTTCTAATGTTAAAAAAATTATCGAGTATCTTAATAATATAGAGTATGTTTCTCAAAATGAAGGAGAAAGAGAAATTAATGATATTAAAGGTATCATACCTCAGTTGTATAAAAAAATTTCCAATACTGAATTTGACAGTCTGTATTCGGAATATAAATATGAAGATGTAAGAAAAATGTATGATAACGATATTGACTATTTGACAGACTGTAATGAACAGGGAATTTTGACAAAAAAATACAGATATCTTAAAGCACTTTTTTATAGAAAAGAAAATTCGGAAATAAATGAAATTGAGAATCAGATTAAAGATCTGATCATTAGAAGAGATAAGGTAGAAAAAGTTCGTCAAAAATTAGACAAGTTGAGAAAAGTATATGAAAACTCAATAAAAGAATATGAAAATATTACATTAAGTAAACTAAGAGTTCCTTTACTGATATATACGGGAAAAATACTACAAGATTATCAGAATGGATTGGGAGTTTTTATCAATAAAGATGAAATGAGATTTGTTTCGAATGGGGAGGCTAAACATGATATTTTAAATACATTTAGTTCAGGTCAACTTTCTGGATTTGTCTTAGCTTTTCTTTTTGCGATGAATAAACAGTATATAAAAGCTTCTTCTGATGACATAGGATTTATTTTAATTGATGACCCAGTGCAAACTATGGATGACATAAATATTTCTTCATTAATAGAGGTACTTCGTAATGATTTTCTTGATAAACAGATTATATTATCAACACACGAAATTGATAAAGAGAATTACATTTTATATAAATTTTTCAAATACAATATGATTGGACAATCTTTTAATGTAAAGGAAGAAATGTATAAGTAGATATTGAAAACTTATAATGTTAAGCGTACAAAAGGGGGCTGTAAAAAAAGTCCTAAAGAAAAATCGCCCAGGTCAGAGACTGATATGATACCTCTAAAGTAGACAGATTAAATATAAAAATCTGTTACTTTGGAGGTATTTTTCATGTCCAGAAAAACAAAGTTTACACCGGAAGAAAAAGAACAGGCTGTTTTAGATTATCTTGAAAGAAATAAAGAGACTATGAAGAAAAGTCTGTAAATGTAACTTTTAGATGTGATCTTCTATGAT
>JAHHTS010000092.1 GCA_020024475.1 Oscillospiraceae bacterium | reverse complement strand
CCATTAGTTTATATGGTATTATATATTTTAAATAGTAATGTATAAGGAGATAAAAATGAAAAAACTCGGCTTTGGTTTTATGAGGCTTCCTCTAAACAACCCTAACGACGCGACAAGCGTAGATATGAATCAACTTTTTAAAATGGTTGATATATTTATGGAAAAAGGCTTTACATATTTCGACACTGCTTATGTCTATCATAAAGAACAAAGCGAAATTTATCTTAAAAAAGCTTTAGTCGAAAGATATCCAAGAGATAAATTTACGATCGCTACAAAATTACCTCTTCCTAGAGTAAATAGTATTGAAGATAATCAGAAAATATTTAATGAAGAACTCGAAAAATGCGGAGTTGAATATTTTGACTACTATCTTCTTCATGCTATGAATAGAGAGAGATTTGAAAAAGCCAAAAAATTTAAAAGCTTTGAATTCATCAAAGAAATGAAATCTCAAGGAAAAATCAAACATATTGGTTTCTCATTCCATGATGACGTAAATTTATTAGAAGAAATGCTTATAGAATGGCCAGAAACCGAATTTGTTCAATTACAAATAAATTATTTAGATTGGGAAAATCCAAGTATTCAATCTAGGAAATGTTATGAACTGGCTACCAAATATAATAAGCCTGTAATTGTTATGGAACCGGTAAAAGGTGGCAGTTTGGTTGATATTCCGAATAAAGCTCAAGAACTTATGAAAAAATATAATCCTAGTGCATCAATTCCTAGTTGGGCTATAAGATATGCTGCTACGCTGGACAATGTAATGATGGTTCTCAGCGGGATGAGCAATATAAGTCAAGTAGAAGATAATATATCTTATATGAAAAATTTTATTCCTATGGTAGACAAAGAGTATCAAATTATCAATGAAGTAGTCGATATTATCAATTCTTCAATTGCAATTCCTTGTACTTCTTGCCAATATTGTGTCGATGGGTGCCCAAATAATATCCCTATTCCTAAATACTTTGCACTTTATAATGCTGAGTTACAAGCTTTAAACAAAGGATTTTCAACTCAACAAACATACTATGAAAATATGACAGTATCAATGTCTAAAGCTAGTCAATGTATAGAATGTGGTAAATGTGAAACATCTTGTCCACAACACATTTCAATTATAGCTGGGCTTAAAAAAGTTGCTGAGGTTTTTGAAAACTAATCCTAAAAAAGACTATCCTATAAAAGGATAGTCTTTTTTGATATTAACTTTGTTTATTTTCTTTTTTCTTTTTCGCAATAAGATAAATTAAAGCAATGGTACTAATAATTCCAATGATTATATGCATATTCACATTAGTAGTATCTCTAGTATCAGGTGATATAGGCGTTTCATTGTCATATTCTTCAAACTTTATTTCCCACTCAATTAAGCCTGCTTTATCTGCAAATGAGTTTTGATAAAAATCGTATTCAACCGTACCAGGTTTTATCTCATCAGGAGCCTTAAACTCAAGTGGTACACTAGCAGTAAGTTTTATATTCGTTTTTTCATTATTATTTAACTTTCCTAAATAAATGCCTCCATCTAAATTTGCATCTAAATAATCAGTACTTTCAGCAGCATCATCAACTATAACCTTTCCATTATGTTCAACTTTCATATTGATTTGGCTTAATAAAGACTGATAAATTTGTTTTTCGTTAAATGTATCACCATCTTCATTATTTCCCACAATCACACCATCTGCAATTTTTACAGGTTCTTTCGGATAAAGATAACACTTTACATATTTACCTGAGCCACATTGATTTTCTATAATAATATTTTCAATTACTCTTGTATCACCAGGCAATAAGTTTTTAAATTCATCGCCAAAAAGGTCGCTGACGGTATATTCTTGTTTATTTTTTGTTCCTGTTTCAACAACAATTTCATTATCTTTTCCTTTGTATGTTACTTTGCCTCCCGCTGCATACGATGTTAATGATGTACAAAACATTATGGCGTTTGCAAAAAGTATAGAGATTACAACTTTATTTAATTTTTTCATAACAGCTAACTCCTCACATTGTAGAAAAATCTATACCCCAAGCATCTTTGACAGCTTTTTCACCATCAATGTTTGTTCCATCAGCTTGAATCGCTTGTGCCATAATCTCTACATTAAGCTGATAATCTTCACTTGGTGATTCTACAATTTGTTTTGCTAAATTTATAAGAATTTCTGTGTAATCACCACTCTTAACTGGAAGCTTATAGTAATGAATACCATTTATTTCAATCCAGTTTTTATTTTGGGCATAATCTATGACATATTCACTAGGGTTTGCCGGAATAACATCCACACCATTCTTCCAATTAACAACAACTTTTACACGAATATATGCATCAACATCGCCCGTATTCTGCACTTTAACATTTTTCTTTATCTTATTATCGAATTCTTCGTGTATCTCACATTCGACAATTGCAGGTGTAAAAGTATTTTTTACAATATGTGATTGAGTAGAAAGATAGGCTACTGTTCCTCCAACACAAATTACTAATGTAATAAGAATACAGAATGCCAAAGTAGATAACTTTTTATTATTCATTATTTATCTTTCTCCTTTCTGTCACTTATCACATGTGCCTATAAAAATATTATTTGAATATGCGTTTGCATCTAGCCATTTATTATTTGAAAAAATATTTTTAAATACAACTTCTTGTTCATTTTCAGTATTTATTATCTGCTCTGGTTGAACCGCATTATATTTCCATGACCAATTTTGATTTTCTTTTATTGTGTATTCACCAACAGGTAATTTTTTAATTTTTATTGTTTCATTGCCCTTTATTGAAACAGTTGCATATATATTTGAAGTTGCAGAACCTTCTTTCCCCTTTATTTCAAATATAAATGTTTGATTTGGATCTAGCGTTGAAACATCGGACACTTGTTTAGTGATTTTTAGATCTATACACTTAATATGAACAATAAAGTTTGGTTTATTTCCATCTACAACACCATTTTCTTTTTCGCAAATAGAACATTGTTGGCGTATAAATTTTACGAATTCAGTTATATCTATTCCCAAAATTTTAACACTTGTAATTTTCACCGGGGTATCTTCATTAAATGCACTTTGACCAGGGTTATAGTCATAAATCAATTTAGGAGCTTTACCTATAATTTTTTTATCTGTAAAAAAGCCAGAGCCATCTATGATACTGCTGTTATTTATATCAGGATTGTCAATAACATTATTTTCAAACTTCCACTTGACACCAACATAGTTATCATTATAATTTGCTGATTCTCCTAGTTTAATCTCGCTATCTTTAAATGTCATTTCTGGATAGAAAACTTTAATATTAAACTTATTATTTTCCCTTTTCACTATAATGTTATTGGATTTTGTGGTGACAGTTACCCCTATATCATCAAGCTTATTAATTTTTCCATTTATATTTATTTCATATTCAAAATCAAGTTTTGGCTCATTTCCGTACATTTGTACATTAGTATTTAATATATCACCATGTGTCCAAATCGTTTTTTCAGGAACATATGCTTCCCCTATTTGTTCATTGGTTGGAACATCATTTCCAAGATAAGCATAAACATCATTAAATTGTACAATTGGTTTAAATACTTTCACATTACCTATTTCCGATTCTGTTATCAATCCGGATAAATCATTTTTTTCTCCTATTGAACCTTCACCATTAGTAACTGGAGAAACAATAATATCAATTTTATAGTTAAAATCTTTCTTAATATTTTTTATTGTGGTCTCATCTATATAATTAAATACTACATCTTTTTTACCATGCGGTATTGTTATAGATGCAACAACGATATTTGTACCATCTTCTTTTACAGTGCTAATTTTATATGTTATATCAACAAACTCATTGTTTTTACCATCAATATCACATTTTATCCCATCTAGTTCATAATCAAAATGCGACTTATCACCGTAACTATTAAGAATTTCTAGTAGGCTAAAATCATCTCCATAAAATACATTTATATCAAAAGCTTTAGGTGTATACACTTTGATAGGTATGTTTAATTTAGGTGATATAAAATTCTCAATTACTGTATTGTCTTTGTCATAAATTCCAGAATTATTTGTATTTGTAGCTATATCATTTCCACCAATAAAATTGCTTATTGGTTCAATAGGAATCAATACCTGAATTTTTCTTCCATAAAAATTACCTGACTGCCCTGGATTATTTTCTTGTCTGCCTATTTCACTACAAAAGTTTTTGGAATAATCAAATCCACTAACATCAATAATATCTTGCCCATTTAAATTGCTAATGGCAATTTTCGCCTGAGCTAATTCCACAGGACTATTCCACTTACCATTAGAATTATAATCACATGTGAAAACTTTAATCGAATTTACACCTGCTCCTTCAGGAAGCTTAAAACTATTAGAAATTATGTCTTTAAGAATCGTTTCTTTTCCTAATTCTATTGAAGCTCCCCCGATATTGCTACTAATTTTTTCAAAAATATTTTTCAGACTTTCACTATTATCAGCTGTAAGATAGTAACCGGTTTTATTTTTATCAAAATTCTTAGTTATTTCCCAGCCTAGATATTCATAATAAAAATTATTTTTTTTATAGTTTTTTAATCCTATCTCATCTGCATCATCTAAGTTAGATGAAACATAGTTAAGAAATCTGTTGCAAGCTGGAATATCAACCAGACTGTCATCACCTATCATCCAGTTAATTCGATCGTACCATATACTTCCTACTGAACCATTAGAATTCTGTTTGAAACCTTTATCTCCATACAACTGATCTGGATTTGCCCCACCAAATATGCCAACTGAATAAATAGTTACTCCGTTATCTTTAAGATTTTTAGAAGAAAGAATTGCTGAATTCGCTACTTGTACATCAAACTTATTAGTTTTGGTTGGTGCTCCATCAGTAAATGCAATAACAACTTTTTGACGCTCATTATTGTTTCCTGTGTAATTGTACCCTGCTCCCATAAGATTTTCAGCCGTTTGCATACCTGCACCTATATTAGTTGAACCTGCCGGTTTACTAGGTAAATCATTTATTTTTTGTTTCAAATTGATTTTTCCATTTTCATCAACATATTGCCACCCAGATAAAGTATATCCATCATTACCAAAGGTCACTATCGATATACGGTGATCACTTTCCGGTCTATATGTTTTTGCAACTTCGTTTATAAAGGCATTGACAGCTTCTTTCATAGCAAACTGTCTTCGCTCATTATTCATGTTAGTTTCATTACCATTAAAATCAAAAGACATTGACCCTGATTGATCAAGCACAAGAACTATATCCACAGGAGTTGTTTTTGTGACAGTTTTAATATCGCCAGTAACATAACTTTCAAGTTTAAGTGTGTATGTTCCATCACCGTTGTTTTGCACCGTTTTTGATGTTTCGATACCATTATTATCCGGATTCAAATTTTTCATTAATGGGGTTTTCCAATTTGAGTTGATAAAAACTGGAGGTAAAAAAGGACCGACCTCAGTAAATACTATTGTTTTAGGAATAACAACTGGAATCTCGGATAATTTTTTATTTACATAATTTTCAAGTTCCGAATACTCTTCTATCGTTAAACTATCAAGATACGCTTTTTGTTCTTCTTCTTTTTCCAAAGATATGAATTTTTCATAAGCAGCTTGAACATCAAATTTTTCAGATTTATTTACATTTTCTTGTGCTATAATTTCTGTGATAACTTCTTGTTTTTCTTTTTTGTTATCAATATTTTCATTGTCAACATAAATCTGCTCTATATTTTCATCCGATATTATTTTATCTTTTTCTATAGAGAATTGTTCTGTTTTATCCATGGAGGATAAATCTGATTTTGACTGTTCTGGTACAATCAATTCTTCCATTGGCAGTGTAACTTTATGTGAGATATCAGAATTAAAAAACTCTTCTTCTGCGAAAACACGAACCTGACATGATGAAATAATAGATAACATCATAGAGAACACAATTAACAATGATGTATATTTTTTCAACAACTTGGAAAATCTTTTCATATTTTGTTACACCTCCTACTATTTTTTAATTTCTATTGCCGGCCATCCTTTTGCTGACCAAACATCAGACCCATTATTACGAACCTGAACAGCTTGTGCAATAATACCAATATTGCAACTAGCATTCTTGTACTCATTACCCATACCTTTACCATCAAACATTACGTTTTCAAATAAAGGTCTAGTTGTCTCACCACTATCAACAGCTGTATTGTAATAATACCAACCATCTTTAAGCGTCCAATTATCGTTATTAAAATCAATTTCAATAACATCAGTAGATAAATCGCTTTTATTCGTTTTATATTGGTTGATAAAATTTTTTTCTACTTTAACTCTGATATAAGCTTGTGAGCTTTCTTTTATATTGCTAACTGTAACTATTTTTCCTATTGTCTGACCAGGCATGACATTATTAAATTCTAAGTCAGTAAAGTCTACTTGATGATGCTTTCCATTTTCATCATAAATATTATTTTTTTCATTGATAGCAATATTGATTGATGAAGTGGTAAATACATTATCGACTATTTTACTTCTAGTAAAATATGCCATCGTTCCATTAATAAGCAGTGCTAAACAGCAAATTAACAACGTTGCAGAAAAAAGTCTCTTTTTCATTACATATATTTACTTCCTTTCTTCGTTATAGTTTATGTTTAATTCCGACATATTTTACATACTAAATAAATATATTTTCTTCGGCAACTATTTTTTACAGTTTATAAAAAAGCCATATTTACTTGTTAACTTGTGACCAAGCTTGTTCAATTGTAAGATTATCAAACTGTACTGCATAAGCTTTGTATTCAAGTTTTGTGTTTGTAACTGCATCATTCATACTACTTTCGGTTACTGTGTCTCCGTTAATAGAAATTTCATCATTTTTGATAAGTTTCCATGATTTTGTATCATCGGTTGATTTCACGGTGCGATACCAAACATTTTTTGGAATTATTGTTCCATCTCCTTGAGTCCAACCCTCATTTACATTTAAGTTTGATTCATAATTCAAATAAATATCATTTTTTTCACCTTCTATAAATTCTACAAATAAATAGCAGTCAACATTTGTTGAACTAAGAACTTCTACTGTAGGATTTTTGGTATACTTTTGACCTGGAACAAGCTGGTATTCATTTTTATAAATCTTATCATCACCATCTTTTTCGTATAAATCGATAGAGACATCACCTATTGTAAATGTATTTATAACTGGACTAGATTTTGCATTTAACCACGCAATTGTTCCACCTATCGCTGTACCAAACAACATAATTATTGCAGTAAATAATGCCAACGTTTTCTTTTTCATATTTTATTTCCTTTACTAGTTTAAACTCTTTATATTAGTTATTTGAAACTTATTATATAACTTATTTCCAGTCTGTTGGTGCTGCAATCCATGCTTCTTCTGCAGATGAAAATCCTTCAGCTTGAATTGCATAAGCTTTAACAACTACATTTGCATCCGCGTATTGTGCTAATGTTTCATTATCAACATCTTCTCTAATTTTAAAACTTTCAAAAACCGGAATATTTTCATCATCTTTTGTAGCAACTCTATTAAGCTTGTACACATCTGTTTCCCCTTCTACAAGTGTCCAGCCGTTAGCAAGCATCTGTGATTTTATTGTATTATTAGCTGTTTCAGTATCCGATAATTCTATAGACTTAATACCGTTATCAACTTTTACAAAAACATAACAATCTTCACTAGAAGTTCCTATATGAATTATTGGATCTTTTTCGTATTCTCCTCCTGGAATAATATGATACTTATTAAATTTATCACGATCGGTATCACTGCTAAAATCTACATCTGTTTCATCCATATCAATTACTATGTCACCAACTGTAAAAGTGTTTTTCACCTCATCTTTAGATGTTAAATATGCCACCGTTGTTGATACTGTTGCTGTTACAAGTAAAGATGCTGCTAATACTGTAGTCGCAATTTTTTTTGCTTTCTTCATTAAAATAATCCTTCTTTCATATTAATATTAATATTTGTATAAGTGATATAAATTAAAATGTGAATAATAGAAAGTTTAATAGCTAAAATCAATATTTTACTAATAAATACTAATTGTTTTAAATGTATGATTTTTATTTTTTTATAAACATATTATTTTTATGTAGAAATATTGATGAAACTATTGACGATATAATCATTATTATCAAAAAAACTCCTAGATATTTTTTCATATAAACTGCTATATAACCTAGATAAGGAATTGTGAATACAGGTTTTCCCACCACATCAATGCAATTCACCAGAGATCCATCTTCTGTATCATTTGCATCTCCTTTTGTGCAATACTTTACAGTATATGGGTTGTCCTCATCTTGAACAACTTTTACTATTCGATGAGTTGCCACCATGTTATCACTTATAGAAAATGTTATAACATCTCCTTCCTTAAAACTTCTATAATCAGATTCCTTTACATATATAATTGAACCTGTATGATATGTTGGCTCCATCGAACCTGACAGTACAGAAAACACTTTATAACCAACAAGGCGTGGTCCAAAAAGCAATAAATTCAAACAAATCAATATCACGATGGTTAAATTAAAAATAAAATTAAATATTTTATTCGATAAAAATGATTTCATTAAAATTCGCCTTTCTAAAATTGCTATTCGGTTATTTCACTTATATATGAAATCTCTGATTTACAGTTATTTCATAATTCATTATATATGATTCCAAAATCATAATTTGTCGAATAAATACATATATTTAAAAATTAAAAACAAATCTATTGCAAAAAAAAAAGACAGTCTTTCATATCAAGACTGTCTTTTTTATATTTTGAAGGATTTTCCTAGAAAGCTTATTAAAATATACCATATTAAAAATAAAAATTGAATATTACTTAAATTAGTAAGTGAATTTTTAGTGTGATAATTATTTAACTAATATGTTATTGTATATATTATATATGATAGTTATTTTTTTATCAATTAACAAAATAAACAATTTTTTAACAAACATAGATTATATAT
>JAHHTS010000091.1 GCA_020024475.1 Oscillospiraceae bacterium | reverse complement strand
TCATAAACATATTTTTAGACTCTTTCTACACAAATTGTCAAAATCCAGTTTAATTCTACTTTATCACCATAATTAATACAGAAAACTCCTTATAACGATGTCAATAAATCGTGTTTATTTTCTGTATTACGACCAATTTGGTGACACTTGATTTTCCACTTGTTCATCAGAACCATTTCCCAAGTAAGTAAATAACTTATTAGATTTGATATGTTTTTGCAATTCCAAAATTAAATTCATATCATGGATTGTGATATTTGGAATTTTTAAAATTTTTTCCATATCTAACTGTTGTAACTTCTTTTCTGTGTTGTAGCCATTATCAAAAAGCTTATTCATTACTTTAACTTTTTGTTGAAATGTTATTTTATCTTTCATTTTTTACCTCCAACTTCTATTTTGTTGCATACGCTTTATACATTTGTTCACATCGTTTTCTACCTCTTGCACATTCAATGGTAGGAGCAAGTTCAGAATGTTTTGATTGTAATTTTGCTCTACATCTTCGCACTGTTTCAAAATGAGGGAGCTTCAATTCTTTATAAGAATTCATGATTACAGCAAAAGGTAGTGAACCAATATCCATATCATCACAGTTGTTGTAAATTCTTTTGCAAACCATAAGATATAATTTCATATCATCATTACGTGCATCTGTACTTTCTTGAAGGAGAGATAGCACAAAGTTTTCAATTGTGTTTGGATTATTCATAACTTCCTCCAATCCATAAATTAAGGGGCAAGCTTTTGCTTACCCCTAGAATTATTTATCTATTTTTGTTCTTTATCTGTAAGTAGATAAATCCACCTACAATAAAAGCTACTAATACGATTGCAATAATAGTTTTCATTATTTTTTATCCTCCTTTTTACGCTTTTTATATGCTACAACAGAGGTAACTCCTGCACCTAACAATGAAAGTCCTGCAAGCGAATACCATAAAGGTAAATTACTATGATCTCCGGTTTCAGGTGTATCACGCAATACGTTGTGCATTTTTACGATTGTTGTTGAACCTACTTTAATTGTAAGTTCTTTATCGGCAGGCATTTCATATACAGAAGATTTACTATTTACAACTTCTGAAACTTTATATTCACCGATTCTAAGTCCATCAATCACAATGACACCGTCTTTATTTGTTTCAAATGTCATATCGTAACCATTTGGACCTGTTACTCTAAATGCAAATCCTTCGACTTTACCGTCAGATGAAGTTTTTACAATCTTAAGTGAACCTTTCATCGCATCATTGACAAAGCCTACACCAGCTTTATTTTCGATGGAGTATACTTTTTCATCTGTATCAACAAATACAGAGTAAATACCTTTATCAAGATGGAATCCTTCAGGTGCTTTTGTTTCTCTTACAAGATAATGACCATAATAAAGATCTCTCATCTCATATACGCCCAATTCACTTTCTTTAAGTTCGCCAATAAGTTCATCTTTGCTATCTAATTTACCATCGGCATTTACGTCTTTGTAAATTTCAAATGTTGCACCAGTTAATTTGTTATCAGGATAATCTTTATCAACCTTTGTTAAAGTAATATGTCCTCGAACATATTCATTTACAATTTTGATTTCGATAACCTGTGCAGTTTCTGAAATATTGACTTCATAGATTGTTTCATCGAGTACAAATCCAGTAGGCTGCTTAATTTCTCTTACAATCCAGTTGCCATAAGGAACTTTATCAAAAGAAAAACTACCGTCATCTTTAGATGTGGTAGTCATTAAAGCGTTATCCTTTGTAAATTCAGTTGTATCAGCCTTAAAGATACCGATTAAAGCACCTTCAAGTGGCTTATCGTTTTCATCTACCTTCATACCAGAAACAGAACCATAAATAAGTTTGTTGCTGATCGGTTCGCCTTTATTTACAGCAATCTCAACTGTTGGAACATCCTGACCTGCATAGGCGAATTCAAATGGATACTTTGTATCATCAAGAATATAATGCTCATCTGTAGCAATTTCTTTGATATAGTATTTTGCCATTGGAAGATCGCTCTTAATAGTTGCATTTCCTTCTTTATCAAGAGTAATGATTTCAATCAAGCCGTCTTTAGGAATTACTGTTCCAGTAGCTGATTTGATTTCTTCAGCAGCATAAAGTCCAAAACTAATGTTTTTAATTTCATCGTTCATACCGATTCCGAAACTGTCATTTGTTTCTAATGCCTTTTTAAGGCTTACATTAACTTTTTGTCTTTCATTGAAGAACGAAGTAGCTGTTTCAGTAATCGCAATATCCTGACCTGCATAAGTTAATTCTACAGAATGTGGTTCAGGATTTAATACCATTCCATCCGGTGCAGAAATTTCTTTCACTTCATATTTGCCAAGATATAATTCTTTGCTTTTTACCAATCCATCAATTGTTGTAGTGATAGTATCAACTACTTCACCTTTAGAGTAACGTAAAGTTCCATCAGGTGTATAAATATCTTCTACTGCTGTAATTTCATATACAGCACCTTCAAGACCTGAAACCTCATATACTGGCTGATAAATTATTTCACCTTTCTCATTTCCACTAGCATTGACTCCATAGAAAATCTCTCCAGTTTTTTCAACTGTGATTGTACCTTTCTGAGCCATATTCGCTTTATTTACTTTAACTACTGTAACACCACTTTCTTCTGTGGAATTTTGTTCTGTTACATCAAAATAAACAGGTGTGCTGTCTAATACATATCCATAAGGAGCCTGAACTTCGACAAGAGAATATCCTTTGCCATATTCAAGAGATTCTGGAGTTACAAGCGATCCATTTGCATCTGTGTAAAAAGTATCAATCGTAGTTGGAGTTGGGTAGGTAAATGACATAGTCACTAAATTTCCGTTAGGATCATAAATTTTAAATCCTGCTCCAGCATAAGGAATATTTTTTCCACTTTCTGCATCAATTTTTACTACTTTTACATAACTTTCAAAATTAGCATTGTTAATGATGAAATGATATGTCTGTCCATCTTTAGAAATGAATACATCAAAATCATCCATCAACTCACGACCTTCCCATCCTGAAGTCTGATGAACGGTATAAATACCATACGGCATATTTTTGGTTTGAGCGAATCCATTATCGTCACATACAATAATATCTCTTTCATCTTCTTCGGCTGCTTCATAGCTTCCTGAAGATTTTAAATAAACCTCAAAAGTTGCTCCACTTTCAGGAGTTTCAATCTGTGTATCGCCATTATCGGTATGTTTGATAATTGCAATATTTCCTTTCATTACCTGTTCAGTAACATCGTTTGATGTTAGATTGTGTTCGATTTCATAAAGTTCAGGTTCTGCACCGACCTTATGAACAGTTTTATCAATCAAGTAACCCTCACTAGGTGTAATTTCTCTGATTGTCCAATCTGAATCACATACATATTCTTTAGTTGTAAACTGACCATTTTTATCAGTTGTGTAGGTATCTACCAAAGTTTCACCCTTATAGATTCCATAAACAGCACCTGAAAGAGTTGCATTTCCTTGTGCTGTTCCTTCTTCGACATCGCTCTTTGTAACAGTTACAGAGAATTTTTTAAGAATGTTCTTAAAGTTTCTTTCTGTTGCTTCATTCCACTTGATAGGAGCTGACTGTGATTCTGGCACAACATATCGAATGGCTGTGTCTACTTCTTCGATTGTATATGGTGTAGATCCACTGATTAACACATCTTCAAACTTTGCAACACCATTTTTATCTGTCACTGCATAAGTATCTACTGCAATTCCAGAAAGTGAAGTTCCTGACAATCTAAACTTAACACCTTCAACAAGATTATCTTCTGATGATTTGATTACTTCTAAATCACCACGTTTTAAAACATTGTTGAAAGTTACATTAGAAGTTTGACCTGCAACAACTGTTACACGATGAACTTCCTGTGGCTCATACTTATCATAAGTCTGTTCTGTCACTGTATATACACCCGGCATTAAGTTGTCGATTTGAATCTTTCCACCGTCTTTTGTAGTAACAGTTTTATTGATACCATTTCCTTCAATTTTGAAGTTGATACCATCGACTACACCATCTTCACTGGTTTTGACAATGGCACAAGAACCATAACTTACTTTAGCTTTTAAAAATCCTTTTACAGGGTCACTAACTTCCTGAGCATAAGTTACTACATCCTGAATACCTACACCCGGTTGATAGTTACCATCTGTCCAAGTAATAACACCTCTACGTACAGAACCTTTTTTAGTTGCTGAAATTGTCAAAACATCTGTTGGTGCTTTTTTCATTGAGATAGTAAGTTTATTACCACTTGTTGAAAACTTAACTCCAGAAACATTGGCAGAAAACGTATAGTTACCCAATACATTGTTTTTATCTGTAAGAGTAGTTACATAATTTTCTCCATCCCATTCAAGTTCAACAGTTTTTGCTTTTCCGGTAGTTCTTTCAAAAAAGCTTGGAATTTTCGTATGCTGTTTCACTTTGGATTCAATATTGTGATAATGATCCATAATTCTGCTACGTAAAGGATGTTTAGAACTTACGATTGCAAGAACAGGAGAATAGCTTCCTGGATCAATGTGATTGAAATTTTTATCACGTTCTCCAACTACAGTTTCCCAAATAATAATCTGTGTTGCATATGCGTGTGCAATCTTATCTGCATCGCTTGGATTTTGGGATCTCCATTCCGTTGAAATCGGTCCTCTATATCCATACTGAAGAATACGACCGATAAATAACTTAATATCATCTCCAGAAAGAGTCTTATTGTACGAAGGTAAATCATTAAAAAAGTTTTCATCTTTTTTGGTCAAGGTATCACCTGTGTGCTGTCCCGTTCCCGGTTCAATACAATAAGCAATGTTTCCTGAATAAGAACCCATCGCACGAAGTCCCATTCTGTTATAAGCTACTTGTTTCCAACCATTCATAAATTGCAAATTTCCGTGTCCCCAGTGACCATTGTTATTGGTGTCACCAGAACGAGGATAATCAACAAGATAAACATTCGCTCTTTCTCCGCTTGCAGCATAAGCTGTGGTTGTTGAACCTATGCCGAGGAAGGTAGAGCAACACATCAATGCTGCAAGGAACATTGACGTTGTTCTTTTAAATTTTTCTTTAAACATTGTTTAAATTCCTCCTTAAAATGAGAAACGCACCGTATTTCTACGATGCGTTCAAATAAACTATTTTCTTTTTAAGCATAACCGATATAAAGGTCATATTCATTTTCCGAAACTTTTACAGCCCATACCCATACAGCAGTAAATCCTTCAATGTCTTTATAACGATTTAACCTGCTCTTAATGTCGCTCTCTAAGTTGATTCGCTTATTATTTGCTGCGATTGGACTGTCCCAACATTCAATAGCTTGACTATCTAACTCAAGTCCAATGCTTGTAGCATAACTCTTACTGTAATTTATCTAGTAGTCAATATCAAATGCCTGTTCAACTGGTTTGGTTTCTATAGGCTTATCAACTTCAGGTTTTGGTTTTGTTTCAGGTTTCGTTTCTTTTTCTGGTTTAGGTATTGGCTTTGTTTCAACTTCTACTTTTGCGTCTTCTTTCGGTTTGCTAGGTTTTGTACTTTCGGTAATAACTGGCTTTGATTGTTTTTGCTCTGTTGTGGTTGAATCCACATTTGATTCTGTTTTTATCGAATTATCCACACTTGATTCTGTAGTTGTTGATAACTCAGTCAAAACTTCTGTTTCTGTAGAATTCTGTTCTGTTACAGATTCTTTTGACTCTTCAGGAATAATGTTTTCACTAGCCGAAAGAGAAGTGATTGGTTCATCAATCTCATTCTTGGTGTTCCTGTTTTCTGTATCACATCCAACCAAAGAAATTACCATCAAAACTGTTAAGCCGATTACACTAATTCTTTTCAGCATAACCATCAACTCCTTTCAATTCCCATTGTAGAGATTTACAGGTAAATGACAATTATGCCTCTGTGTTCTTGTCCCTTAGAGATAGCTATATATTAAGAGATATTATATACAAGGGAGATAGTATACTTAGATATTCTTTCGGTTAGTATATACAGCTAGTATAAGGGGTTAGAGTGTGAGAAAGGGGGAACTTGTTTGTCAACGACTGTCACGATCTGCACGATTTCTCAAAAACTTGTTGTAGTGTTCGAGAGCTTTGCAGACAAATTCCTCAGTTTGGTTTATGGGGATATTCTTTGGAATAAGTTTCCTCACTCTTTCTCCTCTGAGTACGATTTTTTCTTTTTGGTTTCCTTTTTCCTCAGACATAATCGAAGAAATAACTTCTGTTGTTAGTTTTCCATCCTCAAAGAATTTTCGCATTTTGATTGCTTGAGCGTGTGAAGGTGTAGCATCATTCATATCAATTTCTTCCACAATATCACGTTGGCTATCTTCATCAAGATATGATAATTCAACAGCAGGTCGCATTTTAATTCGTCCATCATCAACATATTCTAAAAGTTCAGGAACAAGATTTGTAAGACGGATATATCGACGTACTTGATCTTGACTTTCACCAACTTGTTCAGCAAGTAATTCACGAGATGTTTTAGACTTCTGTGCCACTGGCACAGAAGTTAAATCTGACCTTTGACCTTGCTTTTTCATTGCTTCTAATCGCATTTTATAAGCAAATGCTTTTTCACTAGGAAGAATCTGCGAACGTTGAAAGTTAGACTCAACCATTAAAATAGTTGCTTCTTCTCTTGTGAGATCAACAACTTCACATCTTAGTGTTTCAAATCCAGCAAGTTCGCTTGCTCTTTTTCTTCTATGACCTGATACTAACTCATATCTGCCATCTTCTTTTTGTCTAACTGTTGCAGGTGTTATAACACCACGCTCTTTAATACTCTCTATAAGCTGAATCATATCCTCATCATCACGAACTTTAAAAGGATGTTCGGGGAAATCATCAATTTCAGTTATAGGAATATCACGAATCTTAGCGAGCTTTTCTTCATCTCTTTGCTCTTGTGTTGAAAATAAATCATCGAACGTTGGCAGAGTGAAGTCGCTCTTTCTTTTTGTCATCAGCTAACACCTCCTTTGTAAATTCAGTGTAGGCTTTAGACACTGTACTGTTAGGCTCATAAGCATAAATGCTCTTACCTTTGGACGAAACCTCAGCAGCTTTAATTGCAATAGGTATTGAAGATTTATATATCTTCATATGTGAACCAAAATTTTGTCGCAATGCTTCTACCGTACTTTTTGCAAGATTCGTTCGGTTATCCACAAGTGTCAAAAGAATACCATCTACTTTTAAATTTGGATTGATATATCTTTTTACTTTGGATACTGTCTTTAAAAGCTGAGTCATACATTTAGCCGGTAGATAATGAGCTTGTACTGGAATGATTACACTATCAGCAGCTGATAATGAATTAAGAGTCATCATACCTAACGATGGAGAACAGTCGATTAATATATAATCGTATTTTTCTTTTACATCATTTAGATATGTCTTTAAAATGACTTCACGATTCATTGCAGTAACAAGTCCAATTTCAAAATCAAATAGCTCATTACTTGATGGCATTAAATCAACGCCTTCCTTATGATGAAGAATACCAGTATAAGGATCTGGTTCATTTCCTTTTACAACATCCATCATCTTATCAGATATTGTATTTTGGAGATTGTCTGCATCATTCCAGCCTAAGCAAGTAGTAAGGTCACCCTGAGGATCGGCATCGACAAGTAAAACTTTCTTGCCTTTCATTGCAAGTCCTATTCCAAGATTAACTGCTGTAGTGGTTTTTCCAACGCCACCTTTTTGATTACATATTGCAATCGTTTTGCAGTCTGGCATATCCGTTGCCTCCTTTCTTTAATATTTATAGCCATCTGATAAAAGATGACTATGTATAAACCGAGAAATTACATCCTCGGTTAAATGTTTAAAATATGCTATATTTGTTCTCAACATCCTTAGCAAGGGAATTTACTAAGTTTCGATTGCTAATCTCATCACGGGAATTTCACCCCTCCGAGGATCTCTCGAAGCTGCGTACAGGAGTATCATTATCACTTTAACTGTCACCGCCATATTAAGGGCAACTTAATACTTGTGTAGGGAGTTATCGCTCACTTATATATATAAGTTTTTATAAGGTCTTGGCGTACCCATCACTGTGGCTAAAATCATTAAAGATAAAGTCTTAGTAAATTGTATATTCAGTTTTCAAAGAACAAATGAAAAGTATTTTCTATCTTTTTCGATTTGAAAATTAACCCCTTCACTTGTTTGGGACTGGGAAGGGCAAAATGCACACCCTAAAAATTAAAAAAAATTTAAAAAGTTTTTTAAACAAAAAAACACCACCTAAATCTGCATCCAGATCTAAGTGGTGTTTTCCTTATATTATGTATATTCTATTTTAGATTTTAACTGTTTTCTTTTTAGCAGATGCCAATTTTAACAAAACATCATCTACTTCATCGGTATATCTACCTTCTTCAATAAGATTGTTTTTCAATGAAATAAGAGATTTAACAACTTGACTGCGTTCTTCTTCGGTTAGATAAATCATATATTTTTTATTTTTCATATACAGCACCTCCTGTATCATTATTATATAAAACTATTTAATAATAGGAAGTATGCGAACTAACAAAGAGTCTTTTATGAAAGGTTAAATGCCTAAAAACTCTATGACGAACACCTTTTTTGTTAGCAAGATTTTCACTATGTTTTTTCCTCTTGTTAGCAAATAGGGTGATTTTGTTAGCAAAACAGCACTTTTCTTGCTAACATTTGTTAGCAGACCATCCACCTTGAAAGTAATTGTATAATAGTCTTTAAAAAATATTCCTGCTAACAGAAAAATATTTTTAGCGATTAAAATTTAATTTTGTTATAAAAATAAAAAACGCCGAAAACCCTTATAAATAAAGGCTTTCGACGGGATTTTTGGCGTCCCCGAGAGGATTCGAACCTCCGGCCTACTGCTTAGGAGGCAGTCGCTCTATCCGACTGAGCTACGGAGACATTTTAAAAAATATCAATTTATATGGTAAGAAATTAACTCGATGCCAATCTCTTTTATGCGAAAAGTGGATGTTATAACAAACTCTTAGGAGGACCCTGTTATATCCATTTAACTAACGAGACCTATATTTTCAACAT
>JAHHTS010000090.1 GCA_020024475.1 Oscillospiraceae bacterium | reverse complement strand
ATCTTATAGATTTCCAGTTGTTAAATATTTTATTTTGATGTTTAAGATTTATTTACGCATCTTAATTTTAAAATTGGGAATATAATTTATAGTCATTATCATATTTTCATATCATGGATTATATTATGCATATATGCATAAAAAACAAAAGTAGACATTTTCATGTCTACTTTTATTTTTATATTTCAGTTTTATGATTATTCTTTGTTTTAAACTATTATAGTTTTGCATTTAGGGTCTGCATAACGCCATAAATATCGTGCTGCAATAGTTCTATATGGTGAAAATTTATCGGTAATCTCATGGAACTTTTCTTTAGATAATTCATCTAAACTATAAAGACGCATTATTCCTTTTCTTATGCTTAAATCGCCATAAGAAATAATATCAAGTCGTTGTAATGCGCTTGTAAGTAACATTTCTGCAGTCCATTTTCCTACACCATCAAGAGAAGTCATATATTTTATTGCAGCTTCATCATTCATATTATCTAAAGCATTAATGTCAAACTCATTATTTATAATTTTTTCAGCAAAATTCTTGATATAACCAGCTTTTTTCATGCTTATACCAACTGAATGTAATTCATCAGCTGATAATTCCACTACCTTTTCCGGTGTCAACTCACCAAATTTATCATTTATTCGCTTTCTTATCGTCTTATGTGCTGGTATAGATATAAGCTGAGCTATAATTGTATCAACAACCGCAGTAAAAAAATCTGGTTTAGCCAAATTCTCTATATCTCCTATTGCATCAATAAGCTTTCTCATTTTCTCATCTTTGCTTTTTACATAATCAATTTCACTCTTATTGTATAGATATATTTTATCCATAAATTAAATATCCTTTGCCCAATACTCTTCAATAACACCAGGTGCAACATTTTCATCTGGAATAGTTTGTGTTATTTCAAAACCTAATTGATGATACATGGTTCTAGCAATTTTTAATACATTATATGTAGTAAAATACAAATGATTATACCCCATTTCCTTCGCTAGTTCCATAGCGGTTATAAATAAAAGTTTACCAATACCTTTACCTCTAGTAAACGGCTCAACAAAAAAATATCTCAATCTGGCATTGCCATTTTCTTCGCCAATAAGTGTAATTGTTCCTGCAAATTTTTCTTCTACTTTAGATATAAGCATAAAATCTTTTTCAGGATTATAATTTTTTTCAAATTCTGCTATTTTTCCCGTAGCATATTTATTAAAATATTCTGAAAATCCATATTCATTATCAAAAATTTCTATATGTCTTTTTATTGAATATTCTATATCTCTATGTGTAAACTCAGTTGTAAATTTTACCCCATTAACTTCTTTTACCATTTTTATTTCCTTTCTGTCCTATATGGTTGTTTTGTTTTCGGCGTTTCTCTACGCTTTTTCTGCGAACGCTGAAACCAAAATCGCCAATCTGTTTACCTAAAGCAAAATACTCACCGTGTGCATATGAACAAAGATTTGCTTTTGATAAATGAAGCGTTCCTTTTTCATCGAGTAATTCTTCTGATACATTTACACCAATAATATCAGCTATAAACATATGGTGACTACCAAGTGGGATAATTTCGCTAACCTTACATTCTATACTTATTGGACTTTGATCTATCATTGGTGCATCAACTTTAACACATTTTGTAACTGTCAGTCCACATTGCTTAAGCTTATTTTCTTTGGCTCCTGTGCGGCATCCACAATAATCAACCGCCCTAACAATATTTTCTGTAGGAATGTTTATAACAAACTCCCCACTTTCTTTTATTATATTATAAGAATATCTTTCAGGGCGAACACTTATATATGTTTTAGGTGGTATTGTATTTATAATACCAGTCCAAGCTATTGTAAGAGCATTTGGGTTGTCAACAGTGCCACAACTTACAAGAGCCGGAGGCACCGGAGCTAGCATCGCACCACCAGGCCAATGTTGTTTTTTCATTTTAATACCTCCAATACTTTATCTAGTTATTATACTACAATAATATAAAAATTAAAATATACTAATAATAAAATTGGTATCTTATAAAAAGATACCAATAAAAATATAAATATTAATGTAAAACTTTACTTAAAAATTCTTTTGTTCTCGGATTTTGTGGATTACAAAAAATCTGCTCTGGAGTCCCCGATTCGGCAATAACTCCACTATCCATAAAAAGAACTCTATCCGAAACTTCTTTTGCAAATCCCATTTCATGTGTAACAATAACAGCGGTCAACCCATCTTTAACCAAATCTTTTATAACCTGAAGAACTTCGCCAACCATTTCTGGATCAAGTGCTGATGTAGGCTCATCAAAAAGCATTACTTCTGGTTCCATGGCAAGTGCACGTACAATAGCTAATCGCTGTTTCTGTCCGCCAGAAAGCTTTCTAGGATATTCATTTTTTTTACTTAAAAGGCCTACTCTGTCCAACAATTTTTCTGCCATAGCTTCTGCTTCAGCTTTTGACATTTTTTTTATCATCATCGGTGCCATTGTTATATTTTGAATAACAGTCATATGTGGAAATACATTGAAATGTTGAAAAATCATTCCCATTTTTTGACGATGTTTATCAATATTTACTTTTTCTTCAGTTATATTGACTCCATCGAAATAAATCGAACCACTATCTGGTTCTTCTAACATATTTAAACAACGTAAAAATGTACTTTTTCCTGAACCAGATGCTCCTATAACTGTAACTACTTCACCTTTTTTTATATGTTCACTAACACCTTTCAAAACTTCAAGTTCGCCAAAATGTTTATGTAAATTTTCTACTTTAATCACTAACGCTCAACTTCCTTTCATATAATCCTACAAGTTTAGATAAACTAAATGTTAAAATAAAATACAATATTCCACTTATTATAAGTGTCTGAATCTGCATCATACTAGCACCTCCAACCACATTGCACTGAGTCATAATTTCCCCTACAAATAATGTTGCAGCAAGAGATGTTTCCTTAGTCATCATTACGAGTTCATTACCCAATGCTGGAAGAATATTTTTAACTGCTTGTGGAATTATAACTTTTCTCATTGTCTGTATCTTGCTTAATCCTAAGCAACGCGCAGCTTCTGATTGTCCCTTATCTACAGCCATAATACCTGAACGAATAATCTCTGCTACATACCCAGCTGAATTTATAGTCAATGCAATAATTACACTCATTGTTTTATCGAAATTCATTGATGGAATAGCCATAGGTAAGAAAAAATAAAAGAAATTTAATTGTAAAAGCAATGGTGTACCACGAATTATTTCTATATAAATTGTAGCCAAGATATTTAAAGGTTTTATTTTCCAAATTTTAAAACTGCTCATTTTTATAAAAGCAATTACAGTTCCAAAAATCAAACCCAATAACACTGTTATACAAGACAATTTTATCGTCATTAATATACCATTCATAAAAGATGCTTTATATTTTATAAGTAGCATCCACACTCCCGAAAAAAGTTCATTTATTGTCAAAACTATATCCCCCACTAAATATTTTATTAAGATTTAGTTATTTACCTCTACACCTAGAGACTGTGCTATTTCTACATTGTTTTGGCGAACTTCACTATAATTCAATTCTTTATCGGCAGCTAAAAGTGCTTCTGTTATAAGATCACCAAATTCTTTTTCATGTTTATTAACTAAAGCGTAGTTACCTTCGCTTTCAAAATCAAATTTAAATTCAGCCATTTCTAAATCTGGATTATTAGCAATAAGAAGTTCCCCTGCTCCTGAATCTGTGATTAACGCATCAATTTTATTTGTTGCTACCATCAATGCTCCTTGTGTAAGATTAGCTATATATTCTAAACTTCCTAATTCTTCGATTGGGAGCTGTTCAACAGCAAGATTGTATTGTAGAGATGCTTGTTGTGCTCCAACTTTTAACCCTTTAAAATCATTAGTTGTTTTTATGCTAGTGCCTTTTTTTACCAGTGCTCCATGATAGGTGTCTTCACTAGATCCTAGAACTGCGTATGGACCAGCACAGTAATAATTTTCTGCACGTTCTTCTGTAATAGCAAATCCATTCATTGAAAAATCCACATTGTTAGTAGCAACTGCAGAAATACATGCTCCAAAATCCATTTCTTCAATTTTTAGTTCAATTGGTTTACTGTATTTATTGCTTATGTATTCGGCAACTTTTTTTCCGTATTCTATGTCAGTACCTAGAACTTCACCCGTTTTAGGATTTTTAAACTCTGAAGGTGCAAAATCTGGTGATGTTGCCATTGTTATGTATCCTTTTTCAAGAATATTATCAATTTTAGATTTTTTTTGTTTTTTCTCTCCACATGCTGTCATAGAAATTGCTATTGCAGCAATAATTACTAATGCTATTATTTTTTTCATTGTTATTTCCTCTCTATTTTCATAATTTATTAATTTTTCTAAGATGATTGTATTGTATATCTATTTTTATACAATGTCAATGCATATTTATCATAAAAGTGTAAGATTATATATTATCACAAAAGACTTGGAAAATTTTATATTTTTTTATAACTAATAACAATTGTTTTATCACGAATAAATATTTTTACATTTTAATATTATAATTTTTTAGTTGTTTCAAGTAAAAATACATAATTTTATTTTATTTATTCATTTGAGCCACAATTTTATATATAGTTTTAAAATACTATTTGACCTATCAACTCAATTAGTGTATATGCAATTATTATGCAAAATAAAAGACCACTTTATAAGTGGTCTTTTATAAATTATTTTCTGATTTTATTTTTTCAGCCATAAGCCGTATAAAAAGTGATGCATTGGGCGACTTATCACATTTATAATTTAATACTTTATCGAATTTAAATGGTACTACTGCCCAACTATGTGATATTGCTGTACGTATATTTCTTTCTACCGATACAAAACTTATACCATTGATTTCAGCAACTCTATGATATATTCTTTCAATCACATTATCTAATGCTAGTTCATCTTCTAATGCGATTTCCACAGCTGTTATAATAATTTTGTATCCTTTATAGTTTGATGTAATATTAAGACTATTTAAAATTTGTTCTATCGTAATCATATGCTTTTTTCCTTTTTTACCATGGTTATTATAACACAAATCAAATAAAAGGTGCAACTTAAATGTTGCACCCTTTTATACTATATCTTATTTATATTATCTATGAGAATTTCTCTCAAAACTTGTGGGTTGCAGTTGCCTTTCAACTCCTTCATACATTTTCCAAATAAAGCCATCAGCGCTTTTTCTTTTCCGTTTTTAAAGTCAGATACTGACTTAGAATCTGCATTAATGACATTTTTTATAATTTCTTCAATCGCACCTATATCATTAGAAACTATAAATCCATTTTCTTTCGCATATTTTTCAGGATTAATATTATCATTAAACATAACTGCTAAAATTCTCTTAGCATTTCCTCTGCTTACTTTATCTTCAGAAACAAGTTTAATTAGCTGACCAAGCGACTTACCGTTTACAGTTAACATATCTGCAGTTTCTTGTTTCTTATTAAGGATATTCATACAATCTGTAATAATCCAATTTGCTGTTTCTTTTGCCATTCCACACTCGGCATATGCTGCATCAAATACATCACATAAAGCCCTGCTTGATGAAATTTGTTCTGCATCATATTCACTAAGACCAATTTCATTAATATAATTAGCTTTTTTGATTTCAGGAAATAATGGAATACTTTCTTTTATATCGTTGAACCATTTATCATCAATAACAATAGGCATAACATTAGGATCTGGAAAATATCTATAATCTCCTGCTGTTTCTTTATTTCTCATCGCAAAGCTTTTGCCTTTTGTATCATCCCAACGACGTGTTTCTTGAACTAGTTTTTCTGTACCTTTTTCCAACGCATCTGTGTGTCTTGCTATTTCATATTCTATTGCTCTTTTAATAGCAGAAAGTGAATTCATATTTTTCATTTCTGTTCTGACTCCAAGAACATCACTTCCCTCTGGTCGAATTGAAAGGTTAACATCACATCTCATAGAACCTTGCTCCCATCGGCAATCAGAAACTTTAGCAAATCTGAGAAGTTCTCTCAATCTTTCCAAATATGCAATCGCATCTTCAGCGCTTGAAAGATCAGGTTGACTTACTATTTCTATAAGAGGAACACTAGTTCTATTGAAATCAACGAGGGTAGTATCAGTCCAATCATCATGAACAAGTTTACCCGCATCTTCTTCCATATGAATTTGTTTAATTCTAATTTGTTTCTTGCCTTTTGAGGTTTCAATCTCGAGAAATCCGTTTACGCATATAGGGGCAAACCATTGTGTTGTCTGATAAGCGCCTGGAAGATCAGGGTAGTAATAATTCTTTTTATCAAAAGTTGTTACCCTATTTATATCACAATTCAACATCATTCCAGCGGTCATACCAAGATCAATAACATGTTTATTTACAATAGGAAGCATACCAGGCATACCGCAACAAGCTGGACATACATGTTCATTCTGTTCTCCTCCAAATTTTGCAGAGCAAGAACAAAATATTTTTGATTCTGTAGAAAGTTCAACATGAACCTCCAAACCGATAACAGTTTCGTATTTCATTTTTTGTCTCCTTCAAGTTTCTCTGCCAAAGCCAAAAGACTACCTTCTGACAATGCTTTACCAATAAATTGCACCCCATTTGAAACAACCACTGGTAACCCTGTTATTGACGAAGGGGCTGTATAAACACTTTCTTCATAAGCTAAATAGATATTAGAATTTACTTCATCAAATGTGTAAAACATCTTTGAGCATACTGGTGCTAAAATTGCATCAAATTCATCAAACTTATTATCAAAGTAATCTTTTATTACACGGCGTATTCTAAGTGACTTATCATAAACTTTCATATATTTTTCATTAGAAAGGACTTCTGAACCATATAAAATTGTTGATTTGAGGAGATAACCGAAAGCTTCTGTTCGACTATTAGTATAAAGTTCATCTATAGTTGTGTAGTTTGGTGAACGATATCCATATTTTACACCATCATATCTAGAAACATTATTACAAACTTCTGCGGACATAAGAATATTCCATGCTGGTTTTGCAAGAAGAAGCTCTTCAGCATCAATTTCTACTATTTCAATTCCTTGTGATTTTAGTTTATCGATTACTAAACTAATGGCATTCTTAGTTCCATCACTTATATTTTTCATCAATGATTTTGCAATTGCAATCTTTTTAATCGATGAAACAATTTTAGCCTTTTCACAAAGCTCCTGTGGTAAACTCGTTCCATCTTTATCATCATGTCCTGATATTTTTTCAAGAATTTCTTCACAAATTTTAGCATTTTCAGCCATAACACCAACTGTTTCTCCTGAACAAGCTGATGCTATTGTTCCGAATCTTGAAACCGTTCCATAAGTTGGCTTTACAAATGTAAGACCAGAAAGTGCTGCAGCTCTTGATGCAGAGCCATTCACTTCAAGTGCGATACCTGCCATTGAATCTTTTGTTTTAATGCTTTGAGCAAGGGCATTAACTACATTTTCATTTTCATCAATGCAAACACCATAGTATGATGTTTCTCCGAGAAAATCAATCCCCATTTCCCCAGTATTTGACTTTGCAAACACAGTATAATTTTGTGATCTTAGTCTTGTTACTACTTCAGCATCAAAAAGGCTAATATATCCATCAAGCATCTTACTTCCTGCAGATGTTGGCATATTAGTTGTCAAAATCATATCATCAACAACAATATTTTTTTCTAATTTTGCTGACTCACTGATATATAATTTCATCTTTTAAATTCCTTCCTATTAGTCTACAAGGCGTGGTACTTGCCAGTACCCATCCATTTCTTCTGGAGCTTGCTTTTGAAGCTGTTCTCTGGTATAAATTTTTTTAGCAACATCTTGTCTAATAATATTTGTAAGTGGCATAACATGTACCATTCTTTCGATATTATCAGTATCAATTGCTTCTAAAATACTAGCATCTTCTTGCGCTTTAGTAAAAAAAACTAAGAGTTTCTCTGTTTCTTCTTCTGTTAGTTTAAGCTGATTAAGTTTTTGCAAGCTTTCTAATCTTATTGTGTCCATTACATAACCTCTTTTTTATTCTTAAAATATATACTTGTTTAACAAAAACAATAAAAGCCGTCATTTTGTCCCTTATGGGACGAAAGACAGCTTCCGTGGTACCACCCAAATTGATTTTGTATAAAATCCACTTTAAACGCTTTAACGTAGCTTCACGTGCGGTTCTAATAACATATTTGCTTTCTTCCGCCAGCTCAAGAATGTTTTTCCTAAAAGATTCAATATCGTATTTCCACCATTAACGATTCTCTTTGATTAAATACTAAAAGTACTCTTTCTTTCATAGCTTTTATTCATTACTAATAATTATAATTTATATCATAACTTTTAAAATGTCAATATATTTAATAGTTTATTTTCCAATTAAAGTAAAACTATTAAGCTAAAAAAATACAAATAAAAAAAGCACCGCTATTGCAGTGCTTTTTGGCGGAGATTGAGGGATTCGAACCCTCGCGACGGTTACCCGCCCTACGCCCTTAGCAGGGGCGCCTCTTCGACCAGCTTGAGTAAATCTCCATTCGAAGTTATTAACTATATTCAGTTAGATAAAAAAAGCGGCAGATAGCCGCACTGCTTTTTAAGATATGGCGGAGAGGGTGGGATTCGAACCCACGGTTCTCGCGAATCACTAGTTTTCAAGACTAGCTCCTTAAACCACTCGGACACCTCTCCGTATCTCTAAGCTACGTGATCTATTATACCACTAAATTTTAAAATGTCAACAAAAAATATATTTTTTCAATTTATAAAAAATATATAACAATGTAATATAAATAAAAAATTTATTTAATATTTTATTGCATATTTTGAGCTTTACAGTACTAATATTCAATTTAATAAAATAATATTAAATTATGTAAATATTTTATATGCCAAGATTATAATAAAACAAAAAGCACCGCTATCGCAGTGCTTTTTTGGCGGAGATTGAGGGATTCGAACCCTCGCGACGGTTACCCGCCCTACGCCCTTAGCAGGGGCGCCTCTTCGACCAGCTTGAGTAAATCTCCATTCGAAGTTATTAACTATATTCAGTTAGATAAAAAAAGCGGCAGATAGCCGCACTGCTTTTTAAGATATGGCGGAGAGGGTGGGATTCGAACCCACGGTTCTCGCGAATCACTAGTTTTCAAGACTAGCTCCTTAAACCACTCGGACACCTCTCCGTA
>JAHHTS010000009.1 GCA_020024475.1 Oscillospiraceae bacterium | reverse complement strand
GGTAAAATATAGAGTCCGTCAGCTTCGTAAAATGGATGTACTGTTGAAAGTATTTTATTGAACAGCATAAATTCTGAAGGCCCTTCTACCAAAAGAACTTTATTAGCAAAAATTGCTTCTGATAAACAGCGATTCAATAATTTTCTATTTTTTTTAAATGTATCTGGAACTTTATATAAAGTGCTAATACTATTAACTTTTCTATCACTATAAATTCTTACTAAATTCACTTCATCCATATCGTAAAGTATAAATGGAGAATGAGTAGTTACAAATAAATAGTTATATTTCTTATCAGTAAACAGAATCGTAGATAATGCTATTTGCATAGACTTATGAAGATGATTTTCTGGTTCCTCAATTAAGAATAAATTAATTTTCTTTTCTGATGTTTCATCAGATAATATATCATAAATTGAATATGCTAATAATTTCTTTCTACCTTCTCCAGCAGTAGGATACAAATTTTCATCACTATCTTGTTTTATATACGGAATAATATTTGAATATAACCCTTTGACTGCAATCTCAGATTTTATAGAAACTGATATTCCTTCATCACGAAATTTCTTATATTCTGGAGTAAGTTTACTTTCAAATTCTCTTATACCAGACAAAGATGCTATTTGTCCATTTAATTGATCGACAGTTCCTTGAATTTGATTTAAAATGTCCTTATCGTCTTCATTTTCATTTTTTACAAGTTGTCCTACATTTTTTTTAAATAATGAATACAAATCAACATACGAATCAATATAAATAACATTAAAAACATAGTCTATTTCATAAAGATATCCCCTTTGTTTCATTTCTTGAAGATTATTTTTATCCCCACCCCAAAACAATATCGGTGATGCAACCATTTCAGTTTTATCATACTCTGCTGAAAGTTTTATAAACACTTCGTTATGATCACTTTGTAATGCACCCTTTAATTGCGCACGAAGTTTTTCACAATCACTATTTTTCACATCACTGATATCTATAGTTATAATTATTTCTATTGGTTTATCAATCTGTTTATTATGAAAATCAGAGTCCAATAACCCTTGTTTACGAATATCCTTATCAAATATAAATCTTAATGCATATAAAAAATTGGTCTTTCCCACATCATTTAAACCAAAAAAAATATTTTTGTTAGATAAATTGAGTTCAACATTATCAAAATTACGAAAATTATTTATTGTTATTTTCTTAAAGTTCATAATCTATTATCCCCTTTGCGTGTGATATAGAAATTGTATTTAAAATAAAGACAAGTGATAAATATATTATAACAATTAAAAATAAAAAGACAACCCACACCATATTTCTGTGAGTTGTCCAATTAATATATCATAATTCTTTTGCTAAAGCTTTAAGTAAAGCTGCTGTTTCAGGATTTGAAAGTAATTTTGCAATAAGTTCTTCTCCATTTTCTTCTATATCTTTTTTATCCTTTTTTGATCTTTCGCTGGATAAATCTGTGATTGCATCTTCGAATTTAGGTGTCTTGACTGTTTCATTATCTCTCAATGATTTACCACCATAGAATTCTTCTTCGAATTTCTGTGCGTTATAACGCCTATCATCATCTATAATATGTGAATATACATTAGCAACCATATCCATTTTAGCGTGTCCTGAGTCACCTTGTACTGACTTCATATCTCCACCATTCCATTTCAATTTATAAGTGATACTGGCGTGTCTAAAGCTGTGAAATACTACATCAGGTAAGTCATTCTCTCTAATCAGCTTCTTTAATGAACGGGTTATTACTTGACCTTCCATCGGTCTACCTGATGAATGGCAAAACACCAAGTTATAATCAATGTATTCATCTCCAAATAACAATTTAAGTTCTTCTATTTCCTTTTTTCTTTCCAATAACATTAAAGCTACTGTTTTAGGTAAAAACACTTTTCTGATTGAAGTCTTAGTCTTAGGTTCTTTTAATACGAGAGTAGTTGAGTTATTACATAAAACGTGAGGGAACTTACGGATCACATCTTTATTATCTAATTTTTCCAAAGCGTCTTTATTTACTCTTTGAAGTTCTTTATTAACAAAGATAGATGCGTTATTATCTTTAATGCTCTTCTCAGTTATATCTATACAGTCCCAAGTTAAGCCTAACATTTCACCCATACGTAATGAGCAGGCGAATGATATATTGATTGCTAATGCAAGAATATCATCATCACACAGTTCTAAAGCTTTAGCCAAAGTATCTGCTGTCCAAATTTCTCTTTTTTGATATTCAGCTTTTGGAAGAGTAGCATTAGCAACAGGGTTTCTCGGCATTAGCTCCCATTTAACTGCTTGATTGAAAGCACTTCTTAATAACTTATGAATTGAATTTACGGTTCGTGGAGTAAGATATTCGCCTTTGTGACTTTTAGTATTAGCTACCTTTGATTTAACTGAAAGAAGACTTTTATAAAAGTTATCCATCATTCTTGGTGTAACATCATCTAATTTAACTTCGCCGATTAAAGGAATGATATAGTTATACATCAAACCTGTCTTTGACTGATATGTGGACATTGCCCACGAACTTACTCCATATACTGAAATGTATTCTTCTAATAAGTCCCTAACAGTAGTTGCTGTAGGAACAATAAATGTACCTTGTTGCTGTTCGTATTCTAATTGAATCTTTCTTTTCTTAGCTTCAGCATTTGTATCGAACGTTTCCCATTTTTGTCTTTGATTTCCGTTTTCATCGGTGTATCTATACACAACTGAATAACGGTTTTTTCTTTTTACTATAGAAGCCATTATCCATATCCTCCTTTACTCATTATCCAACCAACAATCAAAACTTTCTTTTAAAATTCTATATCCGGTTTCAATTTTTACAGCTTTAAAACATTTTTGTTTGATGAGTTTATAAACTGTTTGTCTTGAAATGCCAAGAATATTCTGTACTTCAACAACGCTGTAACTTTTCTTTTCGTAAGTTGGTTGATTTAACGCAATAATTTTTTCTTCTAACGACATATTTCTTCTGCCTCCTCGATCGTTCTAACCATTTTGTAGTGTGATTGAGTTTCACACCATTTTTCAAAACTACTTCTTACCACTCTTCTTTTGCCACCTACGGTAACTGTTTCTACCCATCCTTTATCCATAAACTCTCTTGCGGTAGTTGGATGAATATCAAATACACGAGCCATAACAATAGGTGCAATTGTATCTCCATACTTTTGACCAGGCTGTTCTCCGGTTATCTTTTTATAATGAAATTGTCCTGCATACCACTCTTCAAAACTTTTTACATCTACACGCATAACTCCTAGAACAAGATATGTTTTGAAATATTCTTTGCTGATCAACCTGTAAGATGCAGTTTTACCTAGTCCTAAAAGTTTTGCCATATCACTTACTTTCATAGATTTCTTATTTCTATATGTAGTAACAGATTTTATGACCTTTTTCTTATCAACTACACTTTTCTTAGTTGCACGATATTCGTTTCCGACCTTGTGAATTTTAAAGAGACCTGATTTAACCAATAGGGAAGCTTCACTTTCGTCTAGACCAAACATCTTTTGTACTTCTTTTATTGAATAAGTATCCCATTCTTCTTTTTCGATTAAACTTAATCCGTATTGCAATTCAGTGATTTCTTCATTTAATTTTTCGATATTCTTTTCAAGTTGAGGATAAGCCATTATGCATTACCTCCTTGATTTTCCAACCATTTATCAAAACTTGTTTTTGATATACGATACAAACTACCAATTTTCACGTAATGAAATACATTGGAGTTTACCAATTTATAAGTTGAAACTTTACTGATACCTAAGATATTGTGAATTTCATCAATAGTGTATACTTTTTTACTTTTCATAAAATGCACCTCCGTTTGTTAATATAGCCAAGCCACTTGGCTTGGCTATATATTAGTTGTTAACGGAGTTTTTGTTAATTATGCGAAATCCTTAATCGCATATTTGACTTTCATCAATATTATCCAGCCATTTATCAAAACTTTTCTTTGAAATTCGATATTGACCTCCAATCTTTACATAGTGAAATGCTCCAGATTTAACTAAATCGTAGGCAGCGTTTCTTCCAATACTTAATACATCCATAATTTCATCTACAGTGTATACTCGTTTTTCGTAATTATTTGAGAATCCTAAAGCATCAGTTTGCTCATTCATTTCCTTTATCTTTTCATCAAACATTAGTATTCACTCCTTTGCTCTCTACGATTGTGCTTTTTCATTATGATGTAATCATAACCATAATGAACCTGACATTTATCACAAACTTCTTTTTCTGATTGTAATGGATCAAGTCGCTTTACAATGTTTTCAGGAACATCCATAAATTCACTTCTGCATTTAGGGCAAAGGGATAAAACAAGTCCCGTTCTTTTTTGTCTAGGCTTTACTGGTAATCCGATTTCAAATTTTAAGCCACGTTTTATTTCATTTATTTTATCTGCGTCATAAACTGTACCAATATAATCTTCAAGTTCCTCAGCTTTATCGACAGTTCTGATTTGTTCAAGCATTACCATCGATTCTTCAGGAAGACCATATTCTTTTCCTAATGAAATATGTGTACTCATTTCTTTATTCTTTAATACAGATGTAATTACAGCCACAAGAACTGTTGGACTTGTACCATTAAGACGATTGGTTTGGATAACTAATACTGGACGTCTACCACATTGAACTGAACCTTTCATATGTCCTAAATTGCAGTAATAAATATCGCCCCATTTTACTTTCTTAAATTCTGTATGATTCATAATTTATACCTCGTTTTCTAAAATGTAAGAAGGGATTATATTATCCATTTATTAACCCCTTCACTTGTTTGGGACTGGGAAGGGCAAAATGCACACCCTAACCTAAAAATTTTTTTAAATTTTCTAACGCACTATAAATTGATTTATCCACAGCACTATAATTAACGCCTTCTTCTAAAGCTATTTGACGACTGCTTTTACCATCGAAAAAGTATTTGATGAGTCTTTGTTTTTGAATTGGCTTTAACATACTGATTGCAGAACGAAGCTTTTCATATTCCATTTCCTTTAAAACTTTTTCTTCTAGATCGTCCACTGCAAATTCAGGATGATGTGTTTCAAATTCACCATCGCAAACATCATAAATATGACCGTGTCTTCTACTTCTCTTTTTGAATTTATCTTCATTGCGATCATATTCTTTGATAGCTTCACCGTGTTCAGATGTAAGTAAAACAAATGGTACATACTCACAAACAACATCAGCATATTTTTCCATTATTTCTTTCTCAGAATAGTCAGAAACGATTGCCCACTTTGGTGTTCCTTTATATCCTTGATATTCATATTTAAGATTTATGAGTCTACACTCACGGTTAAATTGTTCTTGTCTTTCATTAAATGTATTGTTCATTTTGTAATCTCCTTTGAATTTTGATTTTTCTGTTTGACCAAAATTCGGAGATTACGGATACTTTGCAATTTGGCATTGCCAGCTGTTATAAAACATAAAAAGTCCTTTCCCAAGCAATATCTGAGAAAGGACCTAACACAGTACGAAACCTAATTCTAAGCAATAAAAAAGCACCGTAGAAAAGATAGAACTTAGTGTTCTATCTGTTTCGTACGGCGCTTGGTAGTAAGTTTAAAAAACTTTCTCCGCTTGCTCGATTAGAATCGTTAATATTTAATTTTTCTTATATAATTTCTTTTTCGTATTCGTATTTTTGCTTTTCTGAAATAAGCAAGATTTAATACACTGACACTTTTACATTTTTGGCACTTAATGCTCAAATGCCCGGTTGCATCAGAATAGACTTTCTGAATGAGGAAACCACAATGTGGACAACGGATTTCTCTTTGAGATAACTCATCAGCTTCTATTCTTGACTGTAATAATTTTCTTTTTACATCCGGGGGAATAGGTCTTTTACATTCATTTTGCATCAAAAGAGTGTTCCTCCTAAATTTAATTCTTGTGATATATATTCAGATATATCGTGGTATTCGAAAATTCCAAGATTTTTTAATCGAATAAATAAAGCTGTGTGCGAAACCTCCAGTTGTTTCGACATTGTACTAATAATCAATTTGTCTTTAGCTGCAAGTGTGTTGTCCCCATATATTTTAATGTGATCTGATTTTGCACACCTGCTTACTGTTCTTTTTATAATAAACTCAGGCATAAGTAATGATGCCGCCATTACATCAGCTTGCCATTCAATAGCTGCAAACATCTTCGTAAGTTCATCTCTTGTATATGTTCTTTGGCTGTCATACTCTGTATGAAATCTTGCTACTCTGGATGACACTTGTATTCTTTCTAAGATGTAATGTGCTGCTTCGTGAGCTAATGTAAAACGTCTTCTGCCATTTTCTTTTTTAGCGAGTAAAAATTCATCCAACACTATCGTATCTTTTGGGAAAACAAAGGGAACAATTCTTCCGTTAAGATAAATAAGCAATGGTGTATTACCATCGGATATAAAACCAATCTTGCTGGGATCTTCTTCAGCAAAGTGAGCATACTCAATCCTTAAATTTAGAAATGATTTTACAAAATCATCTATATCAATTGATTGAATATCTTGATGTCTGTCTGAAATATAGACTTTAATTAGTCCCTCGCTGATTTCATCAAGTTCTGCTCTTGAAATGTAATTACTCAAGTTGTGTCCACCTCCAACGCCAGAATAAACATTACGATTATTCTAGTGGCAATTTTTTTCCGCACTATCAATTAGAAATGGATAGCGAATTCCTTCATATATGCTATTTAGGCTCTACTAAGCTGTTTAATTACGTGACAAGCAACTCCCTGAATGTAGCACTCACTGACTACTATGTCTTTCATTGTTTTGTTTTCGGGATGTAAGATGATTTTCTTGTTTTTTTCATCTACGAAATATCGTTTCAATGTATTTTGGTTATCGACCAAAGCAACAACAATATCTCCATTATTTGCTACTACTTGTTTTCTAATTACAACAAGATCACCATCGTCTATGCCTGCCTCAATCATCGAATTACCACTTGCCCTTAAAAGATAAAAATCTCCATTGCCAAATATGGCAGTAGGCAAGGAAACATATTCTTCGATATGTTCCTCTTCGTAACTCGGCGAGCCACAAGGGATAGAACCAACAATCGCAGTTTGAGCTAGTCCTAAATTACATTTCTTTGTTACTGGTGTTTGAATGGAATTACCATCATATTCAACAATTCCTTTTTCGTCCATTTCAACAAGATATTTATAGACTGCTCCTCTAGACATTTGAACATCATCTGCAATTATGGAAATGGAAGGCGATTGTCCGTACTGAAGGTAATACTTTTCGGCAAACCTACGTATTTTATCCATCATTTCTGGACTTTTTCTTCTCATTTTACTATCTCGCTTCCTATTTTTCTATCGTAAACATATTGTTTCCGATAGTCTTATTATATAGATAGCGGTTACATTTTTCAATACATCTTCGAACATTAGTTCTGTGGTGTCGATAATAATAGACAACACAATTTTTTCATTTCTTTTATATTTGAAAATTTTCAATTTTTTTAAAGGAAATCGGATGTTTATATCGTATATATATAATGAGGGGCATTTGAAATACTAGTTAGTCTCTCTACGAGTTTTACCTATTTATTGATCGCAATATAAATGGAAAATAGGAAAAGGTGTTACCGTTATGGCAACACCTTTTTGCTTTATATAAGTATGTAATTTTATTTTAATAATTTTATATCAAACGATGACATATTCCATACAGAAAGACTTTTTTCAATGCGTACCTTACTGTATATGCAGTTCCATCAGTATTTCGAGTACAATAGCTTATGCAATAATCAGAACAGTCAATAAGATGTCGATCACGTCCTAAGTAAGTTTCACGACTATTTTCGTCATAACAATAAACGATTTTATCCATTTGGGCATCAATTACAGATGCTCTTTGTTTTTGTTCCTCAGTCCATTTACTGCGATATTCCGGAAAGGGTAAAACTTCAATAATTTTTATCCTTGAATTTCTTTTCCTTCTCTCAATCAGATATTCTGCCATCATTGTATCAAAGCCTAATGCTCCACCAACACCGAAATATAAAACTCCATCTAATATAAGTCTGTCTATGCGTGACTTTACTCTTGCAAGTATCTTCGTTTCTTCGCCTTGAGGTATTACTCTATGACCAGTGAAACAACAAGTTTGTAATTTTAATTCTTTATTCATTGATATAACCTTCTGATTTTTATTAAAAATGGATTTGATATAAAAATTAGCCGATATTGTGCGAAAAAAAATCAATAATTGGAACGTCTTGCTCAGTGAGGTAATTTCCTACACCTATCTCTATCTGGTGCCTAGTATATTTACAACTTTTACTAAGATTTTTTAATGGGAAAACCAGAACAAAAGATTCATCCCAAGTTTTATTTAATTTATGCAACAAAATTCCTGCTGAATTGTATTTCCAACCTTCTTTGTCCCTCAAATCATAACTAAGTGCATCTGGTGGAATATCAAAATTAATGTCATTGCTTGTAGCAACTACACCAACATATTTATCTTTTGTGAATTTTAGCCAAATCAAATCTCTTATATCATCTAAATTAAATTGAGTTTTAATTACACCGTAGTCAATTTTGTCGGGTTTCATTATAGGATTTTCAACCGTAGCTATATTTATAGTTTCTAAAAATTCATTGATATAATTAATGATAACTTCTATTTCTACAGTTGGTTTTTTTATTTGTTCTTTTGCTGTGTTGTACCGATTATAGCTACCATAATGAACTGATTGCCAGTATTGTTTTCCATCCTTATAATAATATGCTCCTGGGTTTACTTTAAAATACTTTTCAATATTTTCGATTTTCATAATTTATCCTACATTTTATCTTAAATAGATTAAGATTAATCCATTATCTTTGCTGTTTCCATAACCATTTTTTTATATTCTTCTTTTACATTTTCCGGACCAAGTATTTGTATTTTACCAGAGAAACCAAATACCCACCCATAAAATGTAGGACTTGCAGCAACGTCTGTAATCACTCTAAATGAGTTCATATCATAAGCAAGGGTAGTTACGTCTTCACCAAACTTGTCAATAATTGTTTTCATCAAACTGTTGTCACAACGAAGATCAACCTCAACAACATCACCTTCAAACATTCTAAAAGCAGTTTTTGTGAACTCATTAAGGTCAAAATCATTAGGTTGTGGATAACTTTCTTTTTCAAGAATGGTTGGTATCGTTGCTATACGATCTACTCGGAAAGAAATAACTTTACCACGTTTTTCAGAGTATCCTAAAACATAGTAATAGTCACCATTCCAAGTGAGGTGATATGGACTAATCGTATAAACTTCGCCATTGTTCTTTAACACTTTTTTCTTCAATCCAGTGAAATCATAATACCGAAATGATATTTGTCTATTTTCGTTTATAGCATCATTGATCGCATCAACGATGTAATATATCTGTTCATTATCAGGCTTAATATTTTTAACAACATAGTTGTTTCTTTTTAATTTCTTGACCTGATAGATACTTGCTAAATCATTTATTTTATCTATTAATATTTTACTTTTATTCGATGTAATGAACTTTGAAGATTCCACTGCATCAATAAGTAATTTCAACTCAGGTAATTCAAACTTTCTATCACCTAAAAAATATTTATTTTGTGATGATCTTATTTCTACAATGTCATATCCAATTTCTTGTAAAGCTTCTATATCTCTTTTAAAGGTCACTCTGTGTACTGTTAATCCATATTCACTTTCAAGCATATTAGATAATTCCGTTGTAGTAAGTTGGTGTTCCTCATCCGTATATTTTTCTAATAGTTTTAGCAAGCATATAATTCTTGGTTTTGTTTCCATATCTGTATCCTTCCAAACAATTTTCAAAAATGCGAAAAATTCTAAGATTTCTTATTATCCATTTCTTCATAATATCGTCGTATATAATTTCTTCTTTCTTTATTTTTTATCTCTAAACTCAAATGCATTCTTTCATCAACAATATTAGATTTTATATTTTCAACAAATCCTAATTCATTAAACAGAAATTTTTTTTGTAAATAATCAATAGCGTGTTGTTTACACATTATTAATCCATTATTCTTATCTATAACTTCAAAATCTTCACAAAACTCTTCAGGTAGAATATGAACTACATATAAGTTTTCAATATGTGTTTCTTCACATAAGGGACAATACTGAACATCTTCAAATACTCTATTTCTATATAGGCTTTTTCCAAAGGAGTTCAAATCACTATCATTTCTGCACTCCACTATAGAAACATCTTTAGGTGGAGTTATTTCAATATCAAAATACTTTTTTTCTAGCATCTTACACAATCGTTTTGTATATAATGTCAAACTATTTAGATCCTCTTCGCAAATATTTAAATATATATATCTTTCATCCGAATTCAAAACGCCATTCTGAGCATAAGATTTCCATTCTTCTATAGCATTATTTAATATTCCTTTTATATCCAATAAACCATATCTATGTATATTTCTGATTTTTATATCTGGATTAATATTTGCTAATTCCTTGTTATCGGAATATGTTCGATAAATAAATTCTAATATTTCTATTTTTTTATAAATCTTTTTTATTCCTTTATTTGTAATAGCATATAACATAATAATTCTTGTAGCGTCGCTATCAAGAAATTTTTGTGTCATTATATCTTGCATCCATAAATCTTTCATTATATTACCTCGAAAGAAACTGTAAAAACGTCTTCTACATACGATTTTTTCATATTTTCTTTTCTAATTGCGTCTATCATATTCTTTCTCTCAGTTTCTACTTCTTCTTCGGCCACAGCAAGTTTCATCCAACTTTGTCTTATCCTAGAACTTATCTGCAAAATTTTATTTTCTAAATTTTCTTTATCTTGCATATTTGTAGCTAAGTCAGATTGCATTTGTAAATCTTTCCTTTGTAAACGCATTGCTTCTACATCCATTTGAACAGATTGAATTTTATCATCTGCCCAAGCATTTATTTTAGAAATTTCTTCACTTAAATAAGCGTTGTTCTTTAATTGTGCATCATTTAATGTTGATTCAACATTAATTTTTGAGTCGCTAATTAAATCATTAATCAAGGATGTATTACAAATCACTTCATCATATTCCTCAGTATTTAGTCTGAACAATGTTTCACATATTTCAGAATCTAATCTTTCTCCATTATCTAAAATACCGTTGAATATTAAATATTCTTCGTTTTCAAAAGACTCAATAACTAATTTCCTTAGTGTTATTACACCTTTACTTCCACGTAACTTAGATATACGTGTTAATTTATAAGGATAATTAGTTATATCAAATTTAATGTGTCCCTTGTTTATGCTAATGTTTTTCGCTTCGTCTAACAATTTTTTTCCTAATGTTGTTGTTAAATTAAAATCAATAAATTCGTCATTTAAATTACGTGAAGATAAACAATATTTTTTATTTTTTAAAATAAAAGCATACGATTCTTCATTGCATAGCTTTATATCAGAATTCCAGATTGAAACTAAAAGTTTCCATAATAGTTTTTCAACATTAGAAATACTTTTTTCTGTTGAAACCATAACATCTGCAAAATAATTTTGAACATCTTCTTCAAAATTATCCAATAATTCTTCTTTAGTTTTTTTCATTGACTGAGAAATGTCATCTTTATATTTTTCTTGTAATTCATCAAATGCTTTATTTATTTCTTCATTGTTTCTGCATTTAGAATAAATGTCTACGATTGCTTTCTCTATATCTTTTCCATCTTCAATGGTTCCTAAAACCGAATCACTAGATCCGAGAATTTCTTCGAACAATTTGAATTTACTATTTAATAATTCGTAAATTCTTTGTTCCACAACATTATTAGAACTTATAAAGTTGATTACAACAACATCAAACAATTGACCAAATCTATGACAACGACCAATACGTTGCTCGACTCTTTGAGGATTCCACGGTAAATCATAATTGATAACTAAAGAACAAAATTGTAAGTTTAATCCTTCCGCCCCAGCTTCTGTAGCGATAAGTATTTTGCCATCATTTTTAAACTTATCTAAAATTGCGGAACGCATATTAATGCTTTTGTTTGAATTGATTTTATCCTGGTTTTGTTCTTTATTAATCCAGTCATTATATATTTTTTTAGATTCTTCACTGTTGTTACTACCGTTATAGAGCAAAATATCTGTATATCCATCTTTTTTTAAGGTCTCATATAAATAATCTTGCGTTCTTCTAGACTCTGTAAATATTAAGACTTTTTCTGCAGCACCTAGTTTTCTTAGATGATCAAATGAATATTCTAAGGCATCTAAAAGTGCATAATATTTACTTTCATTTTGAACACTGTCTGCCATCTGAATTATCTCGTCTAAATTAGAAATTTCTCTTTCTAATTTTTCTAAATCTATTTCATCATCATTCGTGCATTCTAGTTCCAAATCGTCATATTCATCACCAAAATCATCAACATAATTATTTCCATCACGCAAAGATTCTAATCTAGCTTTCATTTTATTTAATGTAAAAACAATAGAGTGCATCGAAGAACCCATTAATTTACATAAAATTAATACTAACAAATGTTTCTGTGCATTTGGTATCAAATACGATTCTTCATCTGAATCATTTAAAAGTAGTCTTATTCGATCATAAACTTTCTTTTCTTCATCGGTTAAATCAAACGAGAAAGTTTTTGGAATTCTATTAGTAAATTGAATATACTGTTGTACCTGACTTCTTAATGTTCTATGCAAAACACAATCTAATCTTTGCTCTAATTCTTCTTCATTTTCATCATATTTTTTAATGTAATTATATCGGAAAATATCTTTGTCTCCAAAAATATCTTCGTCTATAATTGAACACAAACCATACAAATCCATTAGATTGTTTTGTATCGGAGTTGCTGTCAATAATAGTTTTTTAAAATGTTCTACAGCATATTTAACATTATTAGCAGTTAGACTTTTTTCATTGTGTACATTTCGTAATTTATGAGCTTCATCAATTACTACTAATTGAAATCTTGCAGCTCTAATATCATCCTTAAAAGAAGAACACATTTGATAAGAACATATAACAATATTAGTATCTATTGCCTTTACTGGATTCGAATAACCTGATTTTATTTTTTTATTATATAATTTTCTATCTAATATAATTGATTCTAAACCAAATTTTTCTTCCAATTCATTTTGCCATTGTCTCATCAATGCCGCAGGAGAAATTATTAAAACTTTGCCTTTTTTTTCAAACCACGTTTGAGCGATTACAATACCCGCTTCAATGGTTTTACCTAAACCAACTTCATCTGCTAATATTACTCCTTTTCTGAGGGGTGACTGAAACGCAAATAAAGCTGCTTGTATTTGGTGTGGTGTCAACTTTATCTTAGAATTGAATAATGTTGTTCCAATTCTTTCTACATCTGATCCACTTTTTTTTAATTCCAATTCATTAAAACAATATTTTGCTGTAAAAGGATTGTTACAAAGTTTTCTCATTATCTTTCACTTTCCTTCTTATGATATTCTTCATTATGCCACATTAAATATTCACTACGTTCTGGTGTTAACATTTCTTCGGGTAAGCAATAATTTTCATCTAATTGACAAATATTCTTTTCTTCATCTGATAGAGTTTTAGATATTTGAATTTTCCCATCGTAAAAATTAAAAGTAATTAAGAACTTATCAAATAATTTATCGTGATTTGCACATAGTAGTAATCCATTATTGAAATCGGCTTTTTCAAATATATTTGATTTTGCTGCATCTTTTATATGACTTGCTACCAGCATATCTTTATGTGTTACACCACATAATAAGCATTTTTGTCCATATTGTTCTATTAATTTATCTCTGAACGCTTGCTGCACACTGCTCAAACGCACCTCAGATTGTATAGTTGTTGTCCCTTGTTCTCCATATTTTTTTGCTAATCGTTCTAATTCTTTCAGGAACTTATCTTCATTTTCTATCATTTGCTTAAATTCTTCTGCAGATATAGATTTTCCTAGATCGACCTTGTCAATTTCCCCAGTAAAATAGTACTGGCTTTGCATAAATGTTTTTAATTTGTTTTTATCTGTTATTTTAGCAATATCGGAATTTTCATATATCTCAACTATCTTTTGCATATAATCATAAGACTCTTGAGAATTTGATATTCTGTAATATTCGTTTTTCTTGTAATCGATATGAGTTAAAGAGCCAATCATTGTGTCAAATCTTACATTCGTTGTACTTTGATGTTTTAATATTTTCCTTATTTTTAAATCATAAGAATTATTGTAATTATGTTTTCTGTACTGTTCAATCAAATTCATTACTTGATCATATTCTTGATAATTTTTTGCTCTCATAACAAATAGTGAAAACTCTTCATAAGTTAATTTTGAATCTCCGTATTTTGAATATAAGCCTAGTAATATTTTATAAATGAAAATGATTGGGAAAATAGTAACTTCTCTGACATCACTCATTTTTCTGGAATCTATAACGTTTAAACACAATTTTTCAATTTGTCTATCAACGATATCTTTGTGTTCTGAAACGTCAGCTGCTTTTGTTAAGTAAGACTTCAATCTCAAATATGCGTTAGTAACATTTGCGTGAGCGTATTGATTATCTGTACGCTCAATTAGACCAACAAATTCTGCAATAATAGAATTCCTATATGTATTTTCTGATTCGCATTGTTTTGGATAAAGTTCACGTGTTTCAGGGTTATCTTTAAAACATTGTGTATAATACATTTGATAATTTTGGTTTGGCATATGTTTTGTTGCGTAAGTTTCTACTATATGCCCAACATAAAAAGGAAAGTAAAAATCGCTCATCGTTTGTTTCGTCATAAACCAATGATTCTTTTCTAACCCTACTTCTATTAAGTTATCTAAGTAATCTTCAATATTCATCACATTTCACTCGCTTTCTTTACCACCTTAGCTAAATAGTAAGATAACAATGGTGGAACTGCATTACCAATTTGTTTTATAACTGAACTTTTATTGCCATAGAAAATAAAATCATCATCAAAGGATTGAATTCTTGCTGCTTCTCGTGGAGTTAAAGTTCTATGTCTTTCAGGATGTATATATACTCCTGAAGATGGTGTGTCAAATCTAGTGATAATTGTCTTAGATTGTTCGTTCCAACGCATCCTTCCATAAGCACCGCTATGAACGGATTTAATATTTTTTCCTTCTTTTAAATCTAATCTTCTTCCACCCGGCTGTAACTCTTTTATCCTTGAAATCGCTTTTTCATTATGATTAGTTGCAATATGATTAAACAGTTTTGTACAATTCTTTCTTCTATCTTTTTGGTATTGACTCATAGGTGCGTTTTGATAATCTTGTTCAAAAGCTCCTTCGCCACTTTCTAACCAGTTCAAATCAGATATTGCATCTTCAATTGTATGATTTACAATTTCCCCTGATTCTATCATCTCTTTTTTTACATCATTAAATAATTCATCAAAATTTAATTTCTTTTTTGAGCCAAAAATAATAAGTCTATTTCTTTCTTGTGGAACACCATATTCACTAGCGTTCAATACTTTTTTATATAGATAATATTTGCCATTCATAAAATTCTTTTCATCAGAAAATAAACGTTCTATTTCTTGAATTATTTTTCCTTCTGACATAGATAACATTCCTGGAACATTTTCCATTACAAAAAATTTAGGTTCTACTTCTTGTACAATTGCAAAATAGTGTCTAAAAAGATAATTTCTCGGATCATCTAGAAATTCGCTGGATTTATTTGTACGAATTCTTGCTCCTGCCATTGAGAATCCTTGACAAGGTGGCCCACCGATAATTACATCAACTTTTCCTTTTAAACCTTTAACATAAGGCAAAAGATTTTTTATATCATCATTAATCATTTTTGTATTTGGATGATTTTTGGAATAGCTTTCTGCAATACTTTGATCTATTTCGTTGGCAAGAATAACATTGTATCCCGCCTTTCTGAAACCATTTGAAAAGCCTCCAACACCGGCAAACAAATCAATAACATCCATATTTATACCTCCAACTTATTAACTCTATATTTTTCTGTATATCGTTTTATATACTCTAATTCAGTTTTATCAAATCCAAAAATAGGACATAATATATCATCTATTTCATCCAAAATATCTTTGGATAATTTATGTTTATATTCATATAATGTTTGCTTACTTCCAATGTATTTTTTATTTTCCTCCAAAGATTCCATTAAGCATTCACATTTTTGTATTAATTTTTCGTATGCTCTATCATCTAATTTCGTTAAGTCAAATTTAAAAGATAATAAATCTTTAGAAGTAATGTGCCAGCAATCAGAAGAAATCACCCAATAATAATAAAATGTAGATGAGTTTAATATAGCAACAAGTGTATATTTGTTTCGAATATCTTTAGCGAAGTATGTTTTATATTCTTTCGACGAAAAAACATTATTTAAAAATGCTTTTGTCCAAAAACCAATTCTAGTACTTAAATATATAGGGTATTCAGATTCATCCGTTATCATATCTAAAATAGAATGTTTATTGCTTATTATTTTAGAATATATGCAATCTTCTATTTCATTACCGATTTTAGGTAAAATACCTTTATATTTATTTTCGTAATACGATATTGAATTAAAAAGTTCTTTACGTTCATCGTTATACCAATATTTATAAGACGAAGAAAATATTTTTGTATTTTCTACTTTTCCTATTTCAGCAAAGAATATGGTTAATCTTTGGTGAACTCCAGTGAAAATACATCCTGGTCTGTCAGCAAAGGTACTATAATAAACTCTTTTTGAATGTTCCTCTAAATAAGATTTTACTACCTGCATTCTTGGTGTAGCGACAAGAGGTAGAGGAACAATAAAAGAAATCATACCATTGTCTGAAACAATATTGCACGCTCTCTCAATTGTATATGCATATAAATTCCCACATTTTTGAGTCAAAAAATTATCTGACACATATTTTTTCATTTCAACATAAGGTGGATTACCAATAACACAATCAAATTTGATTCCAAAATTTTTCCAATCAAACCCTTCTTCTTCTATAATAAAATCACTGCCTTTAAGTGCATCTCCAACAATAAAATTTTTTTTAAATATTTCATTAAAATTTTGCAAGTTTGTGCTTCGTTTGGATATATTCATCAATAAACGTAACTTGGTTAACTGAATAGCTTCTCTTGATATATCTACGCCATATAAACACTCGAGAATTTTTTTATAATCTACTTCTTTTGACATATGTTTTATAATAGTTTCCAAACATTCAAAAGCCATCATAACGAAGGCTCCCGATCCACAAGTTGGATCAATAATTTTCAAACTATAGATAACCGTAATAAAGGCTACTTTTTCTTCTTCTGTTAATTTTGTTTTTAAAATTTCCAAAATATCTAAAAATGTATATTTGCTATTAATTACATCTGAACACGTATTAAACCCTAAAATAGCCAATATTTTAGTTTTAAGTTCTTCTGTTGATTTATTAATACTTGAAAATATAATCGTTTTCCAAGATATATATGAAGTAGTATCAGCAGGAGTGTAATAAGATCCTGTTTTTTTCTGATTGATATGTTTTTCTAAAACATTACCTAGAATACTTTCAAGTGGGATTTTATTATCTAATGTATCTTTAAACATATCCATAAAAGTTTCTATTGCTGTATTTAAATTTTCTTTATACTTATATGTTTTTTTTATGTTATAAAAAAACAATTCACTTCCAAAATGGTTTTCGATACATTTACAGCAAAACGCATAATTATCTTTTTTATACTCTACATCCACATATCTAATAAAATACGCAAAAATCATTGCATTATTTATTGAAAAAAAAGTTTCGTCTTGAGTGGAAGTATCTTTGAATTTTTTATAAAGTTTTTCATATTGTTGTGAAATTGAATTCACAGTTATATTTTTCATAATAAATTACTCCTAATCCTTTAATTATTTTCGTCTAAAATAATTTCCATTATATCTCCAATATCACAGTGAAAAACTTTGCAAATACGCATAATCGTTTCGATTGAGATAGGTTCATTTTTGTTAATTTTTGTAGCTGTATAGTCACTTATTTGTGCTGCTCTTTTAAGATCACTTCGTTTCATCTTGTTATCAATCATTAATTTTTGTAATTTATTATAACTAATATGCATATCAATACCTCGTTCCTTTATAAAAATGCTTGTAACATTATATAATAAAAACCTTATTTTTTCAAGTATTTACCTAAATTTAGCACAGATATATTATATGTGGTGTTTATTTTTATTGACATCATATACCAAAATAAACATTATTAAATTTAGATACAATGAGCTATAATTCTGCTCATCAAAATTAATTAAATTATAGAGGTGAAAATTATGAACTGACTAAACTCAAAGAGCATTTTAGATTGCGATGAAAACGAAGAAGAAATACATAATCGAGAAATAAATGATTTTTTGGAATTATTTATGCAAAAAGATAATTATGATTGTGCTGTTTTAATTAAACCATTTGATGAAGCTCATAAAAACGAAAAACCTATTATAAAAAGCTGTAAGCTTTATGACTGTCAAGAAATGTTAGAGTATGTCGATATAAAAAACGGTGTAGATGTTGCAAATGTAGATGGTTATTTTACTTTCATAACATATGGACAGTGTTATTCATTAAATGATGTTCAACATATGGTGATTAAGGGAATACAAATTCGTCCTTATGATAAAAAGAGAGAATTTGTTACATTGAAACAAATATTTTAAATCAAATGTACAAATGGCTACTCATACGAGCAGCCATTTTTTAATATGCCGGAATACCATATCCGTAGATTACACTACTTCCAACTGAATATTGTCTAGCACGACACATATCTCCTGAGTTACCTTCAACAGTATAGACAACTCCGTTTTCACATTTCTCAACAATACCAACGTGATCAGTAATGCCATCTTGTTCCCAGTCAAAGAATATAATAGTTCCAGGTTCTGGTTCATGAGATTTATCAGCCCATTGACCTCTATCTTTAAACCACTGTGAACCATTTATACAGCCTGCAAACTTAGGAATAACACCCATATCAATATATCCACATTCGTTTGCACACCAAGAAACGAAACAAGCACACCATTCAACTCGTCCACCAAAGCCATACCAAGACCAATAAGGTTGACCACCAACGTTACCAATTTGTGATAAAGCAATAGTAACAATCTGATCATCCGATGCACCAACACCATATAAAACCGCTGACCAAAGGGAATTGTTTTCTTCCTTGAGTAAATCTCTTAGAAAACTTCTTTGTTCTTCACTGAAACCATATTTGTCTGCCATTTCGTCTGCCGTTTTATGAGATACAGTGATATAGAGAAATGTCTTTGTTACAGTCTTTTCTGTCTGGACAATATTTCCGTGTCCATCGTCCGTTTCTTCTATCACTGTTTCAGACTTTGTTTCTGTCCTATGTGAAATCTCGTTCATTTCCCAAAAGATAGATTTTAGTATAGCTTTTTTGTTATCGTCCATCGTTGCGACTTCTTGTGGAAAATCAGGATCAGTATTGGTCTTAACTGCATATACTGCAAGAACTTCTTTCCATACAGCTTTTCCTCCTGATACTTCCAAATCATTGTGTGGAAAAGAAGCGATTGTTTCCTCATGTTTGTTATCGTATTCTGTATTTATTTCTCTTACTACAGCAGGCATTGACATACCATTCCCTGAATCTTCTCCAGAGTAGAAAATACCATATACAGAACCGGCTAAAAGACCAACTAAGCATAATACTACAATTACAGTAACAGCAATCCATCCACCAGCAACAATAGCTGAGATAAGTGCTTTTGTACCTGCAATGATTGCTTTGATTGCAGATATTGTAGCTCTAACTGCCACTTTTATTCCTTGTGCTGTCTTTTGTGCAGCTTGTTTTGCGATAACTGTTGCTCTTTTGGATGCCTTTGCAGTTTCAGTTGCAACTTTTGTGGCTTGATTTGTTGTTTTGATACTTGTCTTTGCTGTATGTTCTGCTGTCTTTATAGTTCTTTTTGTTGCGATGGAAGAACCTTTTTCAAGGGTTTTGATTCCTTGTTTTCCTGAAGATCGAACTGATTCTTTTATTAAATCATTTGATTTTTCCAATGTCTTAATTCCAGATATGCTATTATTCATTTCTTTTTGCTTTTTCAATGAACTCATAGCTCTTTTTTCTTTGAACTTTTGTATTCCAATTTTAGCTGATTGATAATTCTCTTTTGTTGTTGAAACACTTTTTCGACCAGATTTGTCAAATTCATTTATTCCTTCAAATATCACTGACTCAGAACCAACTTCCATTTTATTAGCAGCATATTCTTCAGCAGAACTTTCTATTGCCTGTGTAGATTGCTCTGCTTTTTCTTTTGTATTTATATACGCTTGTTTCATACGCTCTCCAGCAACAGAAGCTTTATCTAATGTTTTGATTGTACCTTTTACAACTTCTCTGGTTTTAATTTTCGTCATCGAATTCCTCCTTTCCTGTTAATAGAGGCAATAAGATTACTTCACTCTTTTAGCTACAACAACCATTCGACTATTTTTCTTTGAGTATTCGCAAGTGGATAGAGTTATAAATTTATCTCCATACTCAGCTTCAACTCCAGTATCGTAGAAAGATAGTTCTTTGCATTTTTCTACGAACGCATTGAATTCTTCTTCATTCTCTGCGTCTACGAAATGGTAATACTTAAAACTTTCAGGACTATCCGAATAAACAATTGTTTTAAATACAGCCATAACTTCATACTCTTTATGTTCTTCAAGAGTATCGAAAACGATTGTTTTGTGTTCTTCCCAAAATGATTTCTTCGTATATTTCATTAAGTTAGCAAACATTGTTCCATCATTCATATGGTGACCATAGATAACAAGGTTGTCGCTTGGTTTATCTACATTGCAGTTTTCTTGCATATAGGGACATCCATAAATAGTGTATTTCTTATCGAAACCTCGTCTTAAATAAAAGTTAGGTTCATCGACAGTCTGCATAACTGGATAATTGATTTTTGTACCATCAATCTTGATCCAGCCTACCATATCGTCATTTTGAAGATATAAGTCCTGATATTCTTTTAGTAAATCAGATTCGTCGTTCTTGATTTTTTCTTCTTCCACGACTTCTACCAATTCATCATAGATAGCTTCTTGTTTAGCAGAATCTTGATAGTAAGAAATAATGAATGTCAAACTTAAGATAAAGCAAAGCAAAAAGCCACTGATTATTGAAACATAAATATTAGCATTTCTTTTCATAATTAAGTCCTTTCATAAAAATAGGCGAAAGAGTTATTCTCCTTCGCCTGGTTTGGTTGTCATTAACTTATAGAGTTTCGTATTCTTTGGAAACTTATTAGAAAACGGAACTAGGGAACTACCAACCTTAATAAGTCCGTGTCCTGCTTCTACATTTGTGATATAAGACATCTGCAATTCAGAAATATTAAGCAGATTAGCAAGTTCAACTCTATCCGTAGATGCCTGATTTAACATAATGATAAATTCAGAGTTGGCAAGCATTGTTCTTGCAGTGTGGCTCTGTAGAAGGTCATCTACGTTCTGTGTGATACCACTTGCATATGCACCATATTTACGAACTCGTTTCCACAATGTGAAAAGGAAGTTAGCAGAATATTCGTGCTGGAATAACAAATAGATTTCATCAATAAAGATAAACGTATTTTTACCTTTGGCTCTGTTCTGTGTGATTCTATTTAATATAGAGTCAAGGACAACAAGCATACCAATAGGCTGTAACTGTTTACCTAAATCAAGGATGTCATAACAGATTAAACGATTGTTTGTATCTACGTTTGTTTCCTTTGCAAAGGTATTTAATGAACCGTGAGTGAAAAGCTCGATTGCAAGAGCAATTTCCTTTGCTTCAGGTTCATTCTGATTGAGTAATTCAGCTCTAAAATCCTGTAAAGTTGGTGCTTTTCCTTCATAATTGTTCTGCTGATAAGAGCGATATACACTTGCTGTACATCGATCAATGATTGACTTCTGTTTTGCTCCAAGATTTGATCCACCAATCAGCTGTTCACAAAGTGACATAATAAATTCAGATTTTAAGATTACTGGGTTTGCACCATCGCCATATTCCTTATTCATATCCATTGCATTGATGTGATTTGGGGAAGTTGCAGAAATATTGATAATCTCTCCACCCATAGCTTTTACAAGCTGGGAATATTCACGTTCCGGATCAATAACAATAATATCCGCATCCGAAGACAACATCTGATTGATGATTTCGCCTTTAGCTGCAAATGATTTACCACCACCAGATACACCGAGAATAAACTCATTACCATTCAATAACTGCTTTCTATCAGCAATAATCATGTTTTTACTGATTACATTCTGTCCATAGTAAATACCGTTCTTGTGGTAAATATCCTGAACTCTAAATGGGATAAATACAGCTAAAGACTCTGTTGTAAGAGTACGGAAAGCATCAATCTTTCTAACTCCAAAAGGCATTGCTGTGTTAAGTCCATCCACCTGCTGAAATTTTAATACTCCGAACTGACAAAGATGTTTTCTAGCAGTTGTTAAAAGAGTCTCCGTATCATTATCAAGCTGTTCTTTTGTATCAGTTGTATGAACAATCGTAAGAACTGAAAACATCATTCTCTGGTCACGAGTTGTTAAATCATCAAGGAATTCTTTCATCTCTCTTTTCTGTTGTTCCATATCATAGGGAACTGTTGCAGAAAAGTTATTGCTTGAATTCTGTCTTCGCTGCCAATTTGTGATGTTTGTTTCAACACCTAACAAACGGCTTTCTGCTTCTTTTACTGCTTCATCTGTTGGCACAGGAATGACATCAATAGACATCATCAGATTTCTATTCATATCGGTAATTTCAGCAACCATACTATCTTTGATATAAGAAGCATAGTCACGTAAGAAAAGGACTCTTCCATAACGGTCTCCTATTTTGAAAAAGTCCTTTTCGAATTCCATTGAATCCGGACAAATATAATCTTTGAAGTTGTGACCTTTTTTGCGACTTTCTTTAATATCAAAGTGGTAAAAACTTTCTTCTCCAACTCGATAGAAGTCGTGGACAATTCGAAGTCTTTCATTCGTTTCAAGTTCTACACATCTGCTTCCAAGTCTACCAAAGTGTGCGATCAGGTCGGCTCCAACACGAGCAAAGTAATTTCTCGCATCTTCGATATTCTTTTTATTAACAGAAATAGTGACATACTTGTCCTGAACAATAGAATTAGCATCCGTAGCTTTTTCAAGTAGCATTTTGTTATATTCATCTCGATAGACATCAAGATTATCACCAGTCTTAGGAATTAAGATTGTCTTTTCAAAATCCAATCTGTTAAGACGTCTGTTGTTAATAGTAATTTTTGTTGTTGCTCCACTATCGAAGGAGTTTAACAACTCAGAGTATTCAAGAAACATTGTTTCTTTATCTTCTCGGCTTGCTACAGCGTAGTTAATGTCACTGAATTTAAAGCTTTTAGAATATTTATCTTTACCGATTCTAAAAATTCCATCGTCATAGATTGCTGTGATAGGAATAATATCCTGAACGCTCTTAGGAACTACAAACTTTTCCTTATCCTGTTTTAATAAGTTAGATAATGTTTTAATCATTGGATTTTAATACCTCCTTGTTTTTCTGTTTAATGTTTGGTTTCATCAGTTCATAGTAAGTATTCGCTGGCTTAAACATTACTCGTTTAGGCATAAGAATTTCTGATTTGATCCAAGCATAAATGAATTTCTCAGCAGTCATTCCGTTGTACTTTACAAATCCAAGAACAGCAAACGGAACAGCACCAAGAATACAAACCCAGGATACTGTTTCAGTACCTAAATAAGGTTTTAAAATAAAGTAAAGTACTACTGCTACTGCACAAGCACATAAAGAGAAAATGAACTGTCTTAAAGACAGTCCAAAAAACATAGACTCTGTGTAATTTCTAATTTCACGATTGATTTTTACTTCCATTAGTTATCTACCACCTTTACATCACCAGTTGAAATGAAAACAATGTTTTTCTTTGGTACATAGCTGAATCCTGCGATTTTATCACCAAAAGCAAAGAGTTCTTCATCTTTTGCTTTCAAATAGTGATTGATAAAACCTTTTCCTTCAGGAAGGTAGTATTCTTCAGCAATTTCAATTACTGATCCATCAATTAAGTGTATTCTATACATTTGATATTCCATTATTTTTTTCCTTTCCCGGTGGGCTGTTTCTTAATACAGTTTTCTGTTAAACAAATGATTTTGCTTTTTCGTTTTCCACCGTAATAAACACAATTTTTACATTTACTATTTTTCAATTTTAAAATCTCCTTATAGTCCCATCATTTCTCTAATGATGCGATCACTCATTTTTACTGTTCCAACAAGTACAAGCATATTGAAGATAAGCTCAGCAACATATGACCAAACCTGTGTAACAGCAGCTACTGTTGTGTCAACAACTGGTGGTGTCGATGCAAAGACAGAGAAAATAATACAAGCAAGAACAATTACAGCTCCTTCAAGAAGGACTGCACAATAACTCTTGATAAAGGTTTTCCCAATGTTCTGCGATGGTTCACCAGCAAATGTTGATAAAGGCAATGGAGCAAGTGCAGTATACATATACAACTTAAAAAATCGTCCATATACTGTCATAATCAAGATAAAAGATAACACCGTTATAAATAGTCCGCCAATTAAGGTTACTGCCCATAAAGGAATGCTCTCAAAAAAACCACATTTCTCGATTGCTGTTATCATCTCGGCAGGTAATTTTGATGATTGTGGTGAACCAAATCCCGCTGCATTCATAATTGTTGAGATTGTCCCTTGTCCAATGTTAAATAGTGCAAGCATAAGTTCCATTCCATAGGTAATAACACCCTTAGCCAATGCAAATCTTACAAACAATTTCAATGCGTGTTCAGGTTTCTTTACATCTGTAAAAGAACCACAAGTTTTTACAATACCGACAACAAAAAATAAGACAAGCAATGCTAAACCGATTGCCTGTACTGCCCCGTTTATATTTACGATTATTTTCCAAATATCTCCACCCTTAAAATCCTGAGGGGTTGTTGTTAGTAACTGCCAAATCTCAGCTAACTTTTCGTTCCACGTTTCAAGAGCGTTCTGAAGATTTTGAACAACCCAGTTATCACTCATTATTCGCACCTCCTAACAATAAAGGGCATACCTTTTTGGATATGCCCTGATAACTGTGTTTCTGAATTAGCCTGTGATAAGAGTTAAGATTTCTTTTGCGAAGGTAATGATTACACCACCGGCAAGAGTCAAAAATCCATTTGCTCTTTGAGATGGATCGTGTGACTTCAAAGAAAGACCAATCTGTACGATACCAAAACCAAGCAAAATCATACCGATGGCTCTAATAAGTCCGAAGATAAAATCAGATAAGTTATTGATTACTGTAAGTGGATCACTAGCAGCAAAAGCTGTAACAGTAGTCATTGAAAGAAGTGTTGCAGCTGCAACAACTGCGCAATAGGACATAAAGCCTTTTTTAACTTTGCCAGTCATAGGCAATTTGTTTGTTTTTTTTATTTCGTTTTTCTTAAACATTTTTTATTCCTCCGTTATTTATGTTGATTGACTTCAAAATCTTCATCAGATAGAAGTTCATAGTTTGTTTCTCCAATTTTTTCTTCTGGTAAATCATTTGGATTGATTTCAAGAATAGAAATTGAAGTGTTGTCGATAGTAACTTCACCGTGTTTATAAGCACTTGCTTTACCATCTGTTGTTAGTGCGACATTTGGATGTTTGAGAATGTCATATTTAAAGTCCATTACAGGTCTTTCTCCACGAATAAATAAAATCGCATATTGGTTATCTAACATTCTTACTTCATCAGATGTCATCAACTCACGACCACTTATTTGATAGTTGGTTGAATAGTTTCCACTTCGACCAGAGCTTTTACCATAAGTGTTTGTATCTATCGTTTCTTTACCAAGCATTTCTGAAACATACTTGTGTGTACTTTGTTCATTTCCACCCAAGTAAAGAAATTCATCACAGTTACCGATAATGCTTTCCCATTGCTTATCAAACAAGGCTTTAAGCTGTGCCAAGTTCTGCAAGATAATACTTACAGAAACGCCACGAGAACGCATAACCGATAGTATCTTATCGAAATCATCAGGCAATGAAACGTTCGCAAATTCGTCCATTAGAAAATGAACGGGCATAGGAAGTGAACCTCCGTGAATGTGGTCAGCAGAATAAAACAACTGCTGAAAGAGTTGCGTATAAAGGATCGAAACCAAGAAATTAAAACTTGAATCGTTATCCGGAATCAATGCAAACAAAGCGACTTTCTTTTCTCCCATTGAAGGTAGATCTAATTCATCCGTAGATGTTAAAGAAGCAAGACTTTCCAAGTTAAACTTTTCAAGTCTTGCTGCTAAAGTAATCTGTATGGATTTTAAAGTTTTAGCTGAACCGGAATGGTAAGAGTTATAGTATTTAATCGCTATATGTTCAGGATTTGTCATCATCAAATCATTAAACAGATTATCTAATGGGGAAGGATAGTTGCTGTCTTCATCTTCGATTGCTCCAGCTCTTAACATTTCCATAACCATTGAGAAATTCTGTTCTTCTTCAGGTGCTTCATAGTGCAAATAAAACACCAATGCAAGTAATAACATTGATGCTGCTGTATCCCAGAATGGATCATTACTCTGTGAGCCTTTTGGCGTCGTACTTTTAAATAAGTTTGTCACTAATTTTTGTACATCATTATCTGATTGCAAGTAAACAAAAGGGTTATAGCAATGGCTTTTTTCCATTGAGATTAAATCAAGAACTCTTACTTCATATCCTTTCTTTTCAAGTAGTTTTCCTGTATCCCTAAGAATTTCTCCTTTAGGATCTAAGATTACAAAACTTGTATTACATTGCATTAAGTTAGGCTTACAGTAAAAACGAGTTTTACCTGCACCCGAACCTCCACAAACAAGAGTATTCAAGTTTCGTCTATGCTTCTTACCATTTAAACCGACACATACATTTTGAGTCATAAGTTTATTTTGTGATTGAGGTGATTGCATATATTTTTTATTTACAGCTCGTGCATTGCCCCATTTAGCAGAACCGTGTTCTTCTCGACGTCGATAATTCCTCATTGACGAAAAATATATTCCAATACCAAGACCATAGCTTAAAAGAAAAACGAGAACAGTTTTTAAACTGTCCTCGCAAAGCTTAATATTAAATGGCTCATTAAAAGCATTTAATAGTTTTGGTAATATATCAGGAAGTCCACCTTTTACAGATGGTGCAATCAATAAACCAATCCATATTACCGGAACAATACCGATAATGGATAAAATGATAGAAGACTGTCTATCGTTATCTCGATTCATCTCTATCCTTACCAAACACTTTGAATTTCTTAACTGGGGCTGTACCGATTTTGATGAGTAAATCGTCAATAGCATCTGCTGATTTGCCTTCGTTCATAAGTTTTGTTTTTTCATCATTTAATGAGCGAATGACTGCACCGTGTTCATAATCATCCAGCGTAACACTGTATAATTTTTCTTTCATCAGCGTTTTCCTCCTTATCGTTCATAGTCTTTGGAACGGGACTGTTTCTGTTTATAAAGTTCCTCTGAAATACGAGAATGAATATCATTCATAGCATTTCTTGTTTTAGAAAGTTCTGCTCTGATTTCTTTTGGCTCTTTGTTTTTGATTTCTTCAGGGATTCGATCAATCGCAAAGTTCTGTGTATCAACACCATACTTTTTGCAAAGCATACAACCGATACAAACTGCCGAAAATCCCATATCTCTACGACTGTAAGATTTACTGTTAATGGATAACTGAGCGTGGCCAAGTTCCTGTGCAACGCACTGAGCAACTGCTACACTATCACCGACATTTCTTTTTACAAAGATAGTCTGTTTTTCATTATCATAAAAAGCAGCCATATTAGGATATGGAAGTTCGTTTGTTCCTTCTACCTGAACTGGGGAAGCATCGAGCATTGTTGTAATCAATGAACGAGGATCTCGTTTTACAGATGGGGCAGGAGTCTGTCTACCATTTGTCTGAGAAACATCAAACACTTTCTTAACATTGTAGGAAACAGCAGTTGTTCCATCACGTTTTGTATATTCCACTGGTTCAAGAATCTGAATGCTTTTTGCACCCTTATTGATTTTGACATTGTCTTTTGTCCAATCATCAAAATCTTTTAACTGAGTGGCAGTAGGAAACTGTTTGTTAATCAATAAAGCGTTGACAGCTGAGTATCTATCCATCGTACTTTGTGTATCAAGGTATGATCTAAAGTTTTCTCCACTTGAAACAATATCAAGGGAAGCTTCATCAATCATCTGATACACTTTATCTTTCTCAGCTTTTTTCATTTCAGCATATTCTTCTTTAGACATTCTTTTCTTTGTCGAACCTGACTTTGCAGGTGTAAAATTGTTAGTCATCTTACGTTACCTCTCTTTCGATTTTCTTTTCTTTGGCTGTTTATGAATGGTCTGTCCATTCTTTTGCTTAGACTTAGATGTGTCTTTTATTTCATTCACAGTTGAGCGTTCTGCTTCTTTTTGTTTTCGAGCCTGAGCCTTATATCTATCAAGTTTTTCCTTAACAGATGGTTTCTTCTCAGGTGATTTAACAACACCCTTATCAGATTGCATATCGTCCTGCTCTAAGTTTTGCCTTGACAGAGGGTCTTTTTCCGTTTTGGCAATGTGGGGGTTTGATTGAGAGTTACCTTCTTTCTGTTTAGGTTTTTCCACAGCTTCTTCTGTAATGATTTCATTCTTAGATTTCTGTGGCTTATCAAGTTGTTTTGCTTCTCTGTTTGCTTTAGCTTTTTCAGCTTCTGTAACAATAGCAGCCTTATCAACTTTACCAAGTTCAAATCTCTCAACAATTCTTTGAATCTTAGATGCGTCTTCTGCTCTAGCGATAATATCTACTGGAACATTATCGCCTTTTGTGTTCTTATCTCTAAGGACACAATACAAAACACCATAGCGTTTTGCTTGTTCGGTAAATTTTTTCAAGTCCTTATTTGGAATTGAAAATACTTTTAATTCTTTACCGGACTTAATCATATTTGTGAGTCGGGCTTTTCCTTTTGTCTTTTGTTCTTCTTTAAGAACAGATGCAAGGAGCAAAGCAATGTTCTTTGCAGCCGAACCACTTAATCTTGCAACTACTTCAAATCCTTCCAGCGAAAGCCTTACGACTTGTTCTGCTGCGTCACCTCCGTTGTTCATACTTACGGATCTCCTTTCTTTCAATGTCTTTTTCTTCGTTTTCGATTTGCTTTAAGTTCTTTTCAATAACTTTTGACCTCTCGGCAATACCGTCACAAAGCTTTACTTCTTTACGAAGTGTTTTAAGTTTGTCAGTAATACTTGAGATTTCTTCTTTGACTTCGCATAGCTTTTCATCTGTGAGTTTTGTTCTCGATACCTTACGCAGTTGCGTTCTATCGTCAGTCAACTTATCAATCTCTTTTATGACAGACTCTTTATATGAAAAAAGTTGCTCAGCATTATCAATTTGATTTCTACCAAGCAGCCTTACTTCATCAGTGATTTGATCCAGTTTCATTAAATCTTCTTTTAAAAGATAATGAAGCCGGGCATTATTTTGTTTTTTGTATTTAGGCAAATAACCGAGTCGGTAACAATAATGAAGATATAAGCCATACAGACCTCCGACCTTTTTTATCTTATCTTTTCGTGTTTGCAATCGATACTGTCTTGGCTTATATACAGCTCTTTGAAATGGCTCAATATCTGCCCATCTATCTTGATTTTCTCTTAGTCTTTTCATAATGGAATCATTCGTATAATCTTCTCCAAGATTTTTTAATCGAATCGGTTTGTCATATCCTTTAGGAATCACCGTCCAATATTTTCTGCTAGGACTAAGATTATAGCTATATCCCATTTCTTTTAAGGCTCGTTTGAAACTATCTAAGTTTGTACTATGGGAAATAGCTTCATCTATGGATTCTTTGGCAACGGAATATCTTGTTGGCATTCCTGCTTTTTCTTTATTCGTTAGATAATCAGATTGCTTACTGCGATTTGGATTTGGATTATAATACAATCCATATTTTTCGCATATTCTATCTGCAACCAAGCGAAATTTAAACCAAGCCTTTTCTTCATCCACAAGTTTCTTTCCATCGACAAAAGATACGGAGTTAATCACAAAGTGACAATGAAGATGTTGCGTGTTCAAATGCGTTGTTACAACGACTTGAAATCTTTTGCCCCATACTTCATTAGCAAACTCCATTCCAATCTTTTGAGCCTGATCAGGTGTTATATCTTGTTCTTTAAAACTTAAATATCCGTGATAGGCTTGTATGCCATCTACTTTCCCATATTGTTCTTTAACAGTAATAAACTGATCACGAGCATTTGCAACGTTACAATTTATGCCTTCCACATAAAATTCTTTTTCAGTCTTTTCTTCGTTCTTTGCATAAGCAAGAACATCAGCTAATGCCTGATACTGTTTGGGTGTATAAACCTTTGCAGAAGTTTTATCCGGGTTAGTAGCGTAATCTATAACAGTTCCTAATCGTGATTTCACGGACCATAGTTTACTTACTGCCATTTGATTTCGCTCTTATCAGGGCGAAGGAATTCTCTTTCAATATTTGCTTGTAGCTTATGCCATTTTTCAGTCTCACGATTAAGCTGTACTGTATCAATAAAGCCAAGACTATTAGCCTTAGCAGAAAGCTGATTGATGTTATTACCGATAGCTGCTAACTCTCTCATTACATCATAAAATCTGTCATCAGGTTTTTCTCTTGGCTCATAACCTTTAACAAGAAAACGGATAAGACCAGCTTCACTCATACAAGCTTTCTTTGCTTTTTTCTGAAGCTGATATGCTTCATCACGAGAGAACCAAATGTGTTTATCAATATTTCTTTTTCTCACTGTAATTACCTCCAATATTTTTAGTTATGTTTATTGATTTGGAAAAAGCACATAAAGCAAATTCCAAAAATAGCACCGGCACTAAATCCACCAATAAATTCGATCATATATTTATTCCTTTCTCTTAATAAGGGTATTAGGGGCTACCCTAACAAGAGTTACTGTTTTATCCTTTGGGGATACAAACAGTCTGCTCGCTAAGATTACACACTTACTCTTGTCAGCCCCTAATACAACATCTCTATCGCTCCATCTCTTTGCTCTTAGGCTTAAATGGGATAGCTACAATTTCATTATCACGCTTAAAGAATCGCTCTGGAGATTTAAACTTTTCATCATACTTTTTAGCTAAATCATCAGGCAAACTTAAAAAGTTTTCACTCTCTGGAGGTGCATAGCACACAAAGAATTTACCCGCGATGATGTCCGAAATATTTCTTTTACCAGGATCAGAATCAAGATAAATTGCTCTGTTTAAAGGTAAACCTCTCATTTTTCCTTCTTCGTTACAAACGATAGCAACATCATCTTCAAAGGGCATATACTCTTCGATATAGCCTCCAACAATTTCTTGCATTGCATCCAAATCATCTTCAATTTCAATCATCTTAGGCTCTTTGAATGGTTCTACAAGAAGGACAGAAATTTTATTTTTTTCTTCAATCTTCTTGAAAGAATCAACGCCAACATTAAGAGCAAGTGAGCTGCCATTTTCCCATTTCATATGGATCTGACCAATATCATCAACGCTTTTTACTTCGCCTTTCAATCCCGGATACATATGGCTTTCGCCATCCATATTGATCAATTCAATCTTTGTACCAACAGGATATTCTTCTCTAATCTGTTCTACATTCTTTTCTTTCAACTCCGTTTCTAATTTATTTGTACTTTTGCTTGAGTCAAATTCGACTTTTTGAAAACCGAAACTATCACAAAAGTAATTGCCCTTTTTTACTTCATCACTTTCCATAATTTCAACAACATCTGATACGGAAAGAGAACGACCTTTGTAATTTTTAGGGTGATTTATGTTGAACATCTGATAAACATCTTCAAGATCTTTACAAGTTACATTGCCTTCAAAGACTTTGTCATAAATCTTACTATCAATGTTTTTATCACCTTGAAAATTAGCAAGACTGTCATATCGAACGAAACAAACATTGTTTGAATCTCGTTCGTGATTAACCTGATAGATTGCTATTTTCATCTTTCTAGACTCCTTTCACTTACTTTTTGTATTCCTAACTTAAAACAAAGAAAGTCATTGAAATCCTTGCCTGAATGAGGCGGAGAATCAATGACTTCATACTTGTCCGATAAAAGAAACTGCATTGCTTTAGTTGCGTTTCGACCGGCATTATCATTATCTAAATGAAGAAATATTTTTTCTGTTTCTTGGTGTTTGCTTAAAAAGTTATCTAATGCAATCGGGACTTTACTAGATTCAATATCTTTTTTTGGTGAATACACACCAGCCAAAGATACTAGGTTCAAATTTCTCCAGTTCTTGCCTTGTAACTTATATAAAGTCGCATAAGAAAGTAAGTCTATTGCACATTCAAAAATATGAACTTCATCAGAATATCCATTATCTAATCGAAAGGAATATTGCTTTTGACTACCACTACAATCTCCCATAAGTTTGATTGAATTGGTTGAACGATACGCTGCATATTTAGGTTTTTCGTGTTCGTCATAACCTACAAAAACAACATTATGATAGGGTAAACTTTCAAAAATATAGCCTTTGTTTATACAGTCGCTTATGATTTCAAAATCAATTCCTCGATTAAATAAGTATTCAAATACCTTATCTGTCGTTTTGCTTTTCTCTGGCAAAAGCAATGGTCTTTGTTCTGTATTTGGTTTCTCTCTAACATAGACTGGAGAATGGGAAACAGTCTTTCCAGTTATGGTTTCAACAGCCTCTATGAAATTCAACCCTTTTACTTTTACTAAATAATCAAGAGCCGATCTACCACCAATACCACGTGACCACCACATCCATTTACCATTTGAAATTTTCAAACTATCGTGTGTTCTTGTGGTGTAAGTATTCCTTGATAGTTTCACTAATTCTGTTGATTCATAATTACGAAGGTAGGTAAGCAAGTCCATTCTTTTTGCTTCTAAAACTACTTCAGAATCAATATAGGGCATACGATCACCTACTTTCTTTTGACTTTTCTTTGCGTTCTTTTGTAGCACGTTCTGCACTATCATTGATAGTATCTTCGAGCATTTCTATATGAGAACAGTCTTTGTCAAGCCATTCCTGATAGATATAATCAAGTGGATATTTCTTTAAATAAAGTGATTTTGCTTTATCTTGATCTATATCATTGTTTTCTAATAAGGTAACTAAATCTTCTTTTATTACTTTTTCATAGGAATGTTCAATGATTTCATCTGGTGTCATTGACTCTAATTCAGTAATAAAATTCGTGTATTCCGAAACAGATTTTTCATAAAGCAAGCGGTTAAAATCTTTATAGCTCATAAAATTATCTCTCCATTTCTTTTAATTTTAATTTTGAATTCTTACAAGTTGAAAGTTCTTTAACATCTCGACTATATGAATAAACGTGATCTGATAATTGTTCTTCTGCATTGACTTGAGAAACATTTACATCTCGAACCATTATACCTAATGCTTGTTCAGTTAAATTCATTTCTTCACTCATATTCTTCGGTATAATCAACAATTCGTGAATTGATGATGGCAAAATATAGTAATCATCATTTACTACCTCAGAAATTTTCTGCAATATATTATCGTTTGCTAAGATTGAACTTCCTCCAAGATTTTCTGTATTCGTTAATACAAGCATCGGCTCATTTGAATATGATTTAGGATTATCTAAATAATTTTTAGGTTCTCCAAACAAAGTTTGTGCAATATCTTTTAACTCTGAAGGATACATCTTTTCTGTATTTTCCACAGCAAGACTATGCAATTCTTCATTCGAAATTCCCCAATGTTTAAATAATTCATTTGAAATCGGAATTGTTATTGTACCGTCCAAAAAATTCTTAATCGAAATTTGATAAAAGCATACTAAATCATCAATTTTTTTATGTGGCCTTGATTTTATAAAAAATTTATTCTGATTTGCATTTACAATTTTTGTTGTAATGAAATTTTTTATTTTAGAAAAATTATATACATTTTCTGCAATAAAAGACCTTTCTGGTACGATGTTTCGTACATACTCTTTGCTTAAATCTTTCATAACGTCTTGTATATTTTTCCCTTGATTGTACTGCTCATAAAAACTTTCTAAATAAACTTTAGGAACCATATTGTTTTGTCCTGTAAAGATTGAAATCCCATATCTAATTACAGAATTATTCTTTGTTGTTGTATCTAATATGACATCTGAATTTTCGTATCCCGATGGCATATAATTTAAAATATTTTCTTTTGCATAATTACAAAAATCTATAAAATTCATATTTTTATTTCCTTTCTGTTAATCTTTTAAACAAGATTAAATATTCCTGGTAACGAACGTTAGTCATATGACTACCCAATAAAGGGCAGTCATATATAATGATTTTTTTTCTATCTTTCATAATCCTTATTTTTACTCCTTTCTAAACTTTCGCTCTCTTCAGGCTCACCACCAACGATCTCATTTTCCGTTTTATCCATATTCAGTAAGATATTTAATTCATCTAAACGAGCTAACTTAGCCTTTAATTCTTCTTCCTGATGGAATGGTTTTTCTACTTCAATCTTTGCTGTTTCAAATTGTTTTTCAGTATTTTCTAAATCATCTTTTGTTGTCGCAAGGACTTCATTAAATTTATCAATACCATTTTCAATTCTTACGATATTACCGTGAACATCTTCTCCTAACGGAACATTTCTACTGGTTTCTCCTTTAACTTTTACGTTATAAGTTCTATCGAAAGTATCAAAGTAAAGTTCCAATTTAAACCCTCGACATTCCCCAAGAGGTATAGAATCAGGACTAGACATTGTTTTACAAGCATTTAATATAGCTTTACCTGCTTCTGTTTTATCAGAATAAAAAACACCCGAAATTTTCATACCGACAAACATATCGGCTGTTGATTTCGGGTGAGCATTTGCTGTTTCAACATCTTTAACAAGACCGTTAATTCTTGTCTTTAATGTTGCTATTCGCTCTGGATAATATTTAATGATTTTATCTTCCAAAGAGTATTTTTCTGATAAGAAGTTCGATTTAAGCAGCTTTAATTTTTGAACCTGTATATCTAAGTCCATCTTCTCTTTGATATGTGGATTACCAGTCGCAAGCATTTTTATTTCAGCATATGAAAGAGCAGTTTCGTCAATATCTTCAGCTGATCGGACCGGAGATTTACTTGTCATAATCTGAGAAGCAAATTTTTGTTTTCCTTCAACCAGCTGATAAAGATAAGCATCAAATGTTTGCTCTGTAACATATCTGTAGATATTTACTTCTAGATTTTCATTACCTTGACGAATGATACGACCACTTCTTTGCTCCAAATCAGATGGACGCCAAGGGCAGTCTACATCGTGTAATGCGACAAGTTTATCTTGTACATTTGTACCAGCACCCATCTTTTGAGTTGAGCCAAGCAATACACGAACTTCTCCTTTACGTGTCTTTTGGAAAAGTTCTTTTTTCTTAACATCGGTATCAGCTTCGTGAATAAATCTTATTTCATTTTCAGGAATTCCTTTCTCAACAAGTTTCTTACGAATATCATCATATACATTGAATGAGCCATCATTCTTAGGAGTAGATAGGTCACAGAATACTAGCTGAGCCGATTTCTTTTCGGCTGTATCATTCCAAATGTTGTAGATATTATCAACACAAGCATTGACTTTGCTACCTTCAAAATCAGGTAACATATCATTTAACATTCTTTGATCAAGTGCAAGTTTTCTACCATCGTTCGTAATTTTAAGCATATTATCCACACTGGAATCAACACCTCCACCACGAACAGCTTCAGCTCTTTCTGCAAGTGAAGCAACCATTTCCGTCTGCATTTCTGATGGCTTTACAGCAATGTTATGGAAGTTTGCCTTTGGAACGGGAAGTTGTAACATATCAGCTGTTTTAATGTCAGCTACTTCTTTAAACATAGCCATAAGCTCAGGCAAATTGTAAAACTTTGCAAACCTTGTTTTAGCTCGATAGCCAGTTCCTTCAGGAGTTAATTCGACTGCTGTGACAGTTTCTCCAAACGTTGATGCCCAAGCATCGAAGTGTTGTAAGTTGTACTTTTGAAGTGTACTATACTGCAAATATCTTTGAATCGTATATAACTCTACCATTGAATTTGAGATTGGAGTACCGGTTGCAAATACAGTTCCACGACCTCCGGTAATCTCATCAAGGTATCGACATTTCATAAATAAATCAGAGGATTTTTGTGCTTCTGTTTGAGCAATTCCCCCGACATTTCTCATTTTAGTGTAGAGGTAAAGATTTTTATAATAATGACTTTCATCAATAAATAATCTATCTACACCAAGTTCTTCAAATGTCACTACATCATCTTTACGTGTCTGGTCATTGAGCTTTTCAAGTTTCTGCTTGATTGCTTTTCTTGATTTTTCAAGCTGTTTTACAGAGAAGTTTTCTCCACGATTACGTTTCAATTCTGTTATTCCGATTGTAACTTCATCAAGTTGCTGTTCAAGAATTGCTCTTTGCCTTTCGATTGACATAGGGATTTTCTCAAACTGCGAATGACCAATGATAACAGCATCATAATCTCCAGTAGCAATTCTACCACAGAATTTTTTACGATTCTTGGTTTGAAAATCTTTCTTAGTAGCAACAAGAATATTCGCTGAAGGATATAACTGTAAATATTCAGATGCCCACTGTTCTGTTAAGTGGTTTGGAACTACGAACAGTGATTTATTGCATAAGCCAAGTCGTTTTGACTCCTGTGCAGCTGCTACCATTTCAAATGTTTTACCAGCACCTACAGCGTGAGCCAATAAAGTATTTCCACCATAAAGAATATGAGCAACAGCATTTTTCTGATGTTCTCTTAACTCAATTTCAGGATTCATACCACTAAACACAATATGACTACCATCATACTCACGAGGTCTTAAACTGTTGAACTTTTCGTTATATAGTTTGGTAAGTCTTTCTCTACGAGCAGGATCTTCCCATATCCAATCCTGAAAGCCTTGTTTGATAAGTTCTTGTTTTGCCTGAGCAATCGCTGTTTCGTTTTTATTTAGAACAGCTTTTTTCTTTCCTTCTTCGTCTTCAATATAATCGAAGATGCGAACATCTTTTAAATTAAGCGTTTCTTCAAAAATCTTATAAGCATTTATTCGACTTGTACCATACGTGCTATAAGCTTTTACGTTTGATCTATCGTAAGATTTACCTTCAATATTCCATTCACTTGTGTAAGGTGAGTAATGAATTTTGATGTTCCATTGTGCATATCGAGGCGTTTCCAAGAAGTTAAACATAAACTCTTGTACTATATCTTCGGGTAACCAAGTAGCACCAAGACGAACGGATATTTCACTTGCTGTTAAATCTACTGGCTGTACTTTTTCTAATGCTTCTACATTGATTTTGTACTCATCCGGATAAAGCATAGCTGATTGTTTTGCGAATGCAAGTTTCTCTCTGACATTACCTGAAAGGTATTCATCAGCCATAAGATATTTAGCTTCCGACATCAGTTCACTGTGTTTAGGATTAAGAAAAATGACACCTTTTAAATCCTCATACATTTCATTTTCGCTTTTACCAGTTAGCTCACACATATATTCCATATCTATGCGAGCTTTTTCTCCCATTGACACGGCCAGTGCTTCACTTGCTGTGTCAACTGAAGTGATTGGTGTATGTGGTTTTATGGTTCTCTTAATAAACATATCAGCTTTTCTTTCAAGATTTCCTTCTTCATCTAAAACTTCCAAAGCGGAAAGGAGAGAGAAAGAACTGTCTTGTGAAAAGGCTGAACTATTTGCTCGGCTGTTGATCAATCCATATTTCTTAGTAAAGTCATCATATAAACGATTTAGGTTTTCTTGCTCTTTTTTGATGTCTTCGTCAGGATAATCTTCTGTTTGAAGTTCAATCAAATTTCTAACAGACTCTCGTATTTTAATCATACCTTTAACACGATTTTCAGCCGTAGCTGATATTGTCTGAGGTATCATTCTTGAGTTTTCACGATAGTAAACAGTATCGTCTACTACTGTGTATGAGAAGTTTCTTACATTTGGATCAGCTGGGATCGAATTATCTTCTTCCTCTAATTCATCTTCGACTTCATACACTGAAAGTTCTCCGTGAATATTTGAAAATGCTTCATCCAGTTGATTTTCAAGTTCCATATTTTCATATGGTTCACAAGTAGATTCCATTCCAAAACGACCTGTTACCATCTTCATTTCACCAAGTATCATTTCTGGATGGGAAACAAAGTAGGAGTTCATTTTAATACCATTTTCATCTGTATCTAAGTGAACCCAATCAGGCATAATATCAATAAGTCTATCTCTTTTTTGCAAGATCAAAATATCAGATACAACCTCAGTTCCTGCATTACCTTTAAAGGTATTGTTTGGAAGTCGGATAGCTCCTAATAAGTCGGCTCTTTGTGCAATATACTTTCGAACGTTGGAATTTTCTTTATCCATTGTTCCTTTGCTCGTAATAAGAGCCATAATTCCACCCGGACGGAGTTTATCAAGTGATTTTGCAAAGAAGTAATCGTGAATAAGAAATTTGTGTTTATCATATCGCTTGTCCATTACTTTAAAATCGCCAAAAGGAACATTACCAACTATTCCATCAAAGAAACTATCAGGGAGATTTACATTCTCATATCCTTGATTTGCAATCGATGATGTCTGATAAAGCTGTCTTGCAATACTTGCAGAGACGCTATCTAACTCAACACCATACACTTTACTTTTGCTCATTGATTCAGGCAACATACCGATAAAATGACCAATACCACAACTTGGCTCTAAAAGGTTTCCTTCTTTGTAACCCATTCTTTCCATTGACTTATAAATCGCTGAAATAACCTCAGGAGGTGTGTAAAAGGCAGTTAGTGTACTTTCTCTTGCAGCTGCATATTCTTCGGGTGAGAGGGCTGTATAAAGCTCTTTAAACTCATTTGCCCAAGCACTGTTATTCTCTTCAAAAGCTTCTGAAAGACCACCCCATCCAACATATTTTGACAACACTTCTTGTTCTTCTGGAGTGGCATATCTATCTTCAAATTCGCACTTTTTTAAAACATTTATTGCATCCATATTTCTTCTGAAACGTTCTTTCTTTGGAACTGTTTCTATCGGATGGTTAATTAAATCAAAGTTATGTCTTTCTGACATTGGAATATCAGGGTGCAAGTCAAAACTTTTGACTTTTTCTTTTTTCTTCTTTTCCCAAGTAGGTGTTATTGGTTCTGAAACTTGTTCAGGTTCTGGCGCTTTATCATAGCCATCACCAAGACGAAAGCCCTGATTATACATATCATCGTAACTATCGAAACCACTTTGCACTGCTTTTATTTCTCGATAATCTTCGATTGGCATATTACCTATGTTGGTTATTACTTCGCCATTTACTTTCGCATTGATGATTTCCATATCTTCTTCTGATATATAAGTTAAATCAGAGAAATCAAGATTAGGAAGACCATTTTCAACCATATCTTCAAGACTTTGATATTGTTCATAATAGGTTCTTACACTCTGGACAAATGTTTCAATCTTAAATTGTTCCAAGTCGACAAAAGATTCGATTGGATAGGCATCTTCTTCGGTTTCGGTATAGGCTACACCTACTTTTGATAAATCAGAATAATCTGCACCATCTTCTTGTTGATACTCAACCTGACAAAAAACATCAATAAGATTTTTTGCTTTATTTAAAAGGGTTTCATCTTTTTTATTCTCAGCCAAGTTTTGAACTTCTTTTACTAATGCCTGGTACTCGTTTATCTGAGCATCAGCAAGTTCTTCGTTATCAATACTGTTTAAGAATGTCAAAACACCTTCAACGCCTTTTGGATCATCTAAGAGCTGTCTTGTTTTTTCAACAGCTTCTTCATATGTTTCATCCATTTCCATATTGTCCTGAAACTCATAGAAATCGAAATTCTGCATAAATTCCGTTAGACGATCAGCAAGTTCCATTTCGATCTTTGATGATTCTTTGGTTTCTGCCGGAACTCTTAAATGGTCATTAAAAGGATTTCCTTTTACTTTTTTATCGAATTCCTCACGAGTCATTTCCTTATTAAACAACGGCATTTCAAAGTCATAAAGCATTACTCGTTTATCATCAAAAGATAATATTTCATACTCAGCAGCTCCAATATACACCTTGTCACCTAGATGATAATCATAGATATATTCGAGTTCATTTTTTGTTCCATTTAATAAATCAAGAACATAACCAAGTTTTTCTACACGGTTAATAGGGAAACCATTAGTGTTTTCAAAAGTAATATCTCTCATAGAAACATCACCACTTATTTTTCCAACACTCTCAATGACAAATTTGCTATCATCAATAGTAACTTCTTGACCTATGATATTATCAGCGTTAAACTCTGTAATTTCTGGAGGAGCAGTAGAAAGAATTTCACGATTTTTCTTTCGTTCTTCTATTTCGGCTCGTTCAATTTCTCTTGCTTCAAGCCACTGTGGATAGTTTTCCTTTTCTTTTGGATTAAGGTATCTATCCATTTTAATCAGTTCGCCAAGTCTTTTTTCAACCTGCTTCCAATTAAGTGTCATTCGAGGATCATTTTCACCAAATCCTCTTTGCAGATGAATTCCTTTTGCATCGTGTTGTTCATCAACTCCAGTACCAGTTATAGCTGGATATGAACCGCCCCAACCGTATTCATTCTTTAAAAATTCAATGTTTTCTTTAGAAGACAAGCTTTTGTTGAACTGCTCATAAATTCTCATTTTACCTTCACAAACACCACTTCCACGGCAGAGAATCGTATCAATAAGTTCTTGAGAAAAAGAAAAGACAGAAGATTTCTCCTCTGTCTGTGATAAAAGATTAAGCTGTCCTTCTATTGATGGAAGAGGCTTGATCTCATCATATAATTCTCCTAGCAATCGCAATCCTTCAAAGTGAGATGCAATGACACCCCAATCAAAATAAGATTGTGCTGTACGATTTTCATAGCTTCCTTCCCATAGGTGAAGAACATTCTGATATGTTTTATAACCCACACGGCGATCGCCATCAATTATGAGTTCCGTATAGTCATTATTGAATATACTTTTAACATATTCTTCACGAGCATCCTTATCTTTATGTTCTTCAAAGAACTTCCTGATTTCATCTTTTGTAGCTTTAAGATGGGGCGTAGTTACAAGAATTGCATTTACATCCTTATCTCTACCAAAGAAAGGAAGACTGTTATCTTCGTTTTTTCTATCAAAGTAATCTAAGCGTAGATTACTTCTGATCTCACGATTTCCTGAACTCTGTTCTTCAAGTTGTTGTTCTTGCGAACCCAGTCCATCATATCTGTTGCTTTCAACTGTTCTGTCAATCCTTCCTGTGCTGCCATCTGTTTCATAAGAGTTTCTTCCATCTCGATCGCTCTCTGTTCCACTTCGGCTAAGTGCTGAATTAGAGTCCCTTTCGTCAGAAAGTTGTAATACAGAACTTTGTGTTGTTCCTTCAGATATGTTCTTCTCATCTGAGCGTATCTGCCCAATTCCACTTGTGGCTGTTCCGGTAATTTCAGGTTCGGAAGATTGTAATCTCCCACCATCGTGTAGGTGATTTCGTTCATTTTCAAAACTCCTTTCGTTTTCTTTTGTGACCTTATTGTACTCATTTTCTTTTCGGTCAGCAATTATGCGATTTCGCTCTAAAGCAATTACTGTTTTGGCTACCTCAGTAAGTCCCATTTCTGCAATATCACTAGTCGCAAAACCAAGAGAGTTAAGTGTATCCTGTGTGTTGAAATTGGTAACGTCAACAAAGTCACTGTTTTCGAAATAATCGCTTGGTTCAATGCCGATTCTACGCATCATCATATATGCAACACTATTTGTTACTAATGATTTATACATTGGCTCGATCATATTCTCATCAAGTTCTGATAAGAAACTTTCATCAGCACAATACAATAAATCGCCTAAATAATCCGGAAGATTATCTTCAACTGCATTTCTTGCTGAACTAATGATAGCTTCGGGAAGGTGAGAATTGTTTTCTAATGTTCCGAATGAATTTTCCAAAGTTTCAATAACTTCGGGGATATATTCATCTCGCATTTGCCAAATAGGTACAGGTCTTGAATATCTGCTTTCGTGTGTGTCCGATATATCAAAATAGTGAGTAAGCCATTGTCGTTCTCTGTTTTCATCAGAGAAAACTGCAATACCTTTTGCACCTTTATTTACCCAACGACCAAATTTTCCATTCCATTGTTCTATTTCAAGAACTGCAATCGCATCAGGTCGCTGAGCATAGATTAAAATCTGTTCGTCATATCTCAGTTTGTAGTTTCTACAAGCTGTTCTAAGGAAACTCTGCCAGTTTTCAGCATTTGATGTTACGGCTTTGCTAGTTCGATTATATAACTCTGAAATAAGGTCATATTTTCTTGACATATAGATTTTATTCCTCCTTACTTTGTTTTATTGCATGAAAAAAGCACCTAAGCTATGTTGCTTAAGTGCTAAAATTAATCCTAAATTGCGTGACCACTGATACTTAAAAACTTATAATTTTTTTAATCATTTCTAATAGTTTTTTGTTTACTTGATCAATTGTGATATTATATGCCTCACTGTGAACCCCTTTTTTGTTGTGTTCATTTCTATTACAAATTATTCTATCATCAAAAATTAAATATTTACCATGCATAGTGCCGTCATTTTTATCTTCTTCAACTGTAACAAACGAATGACTAATTGTATTTCTTAGTTCAGAATATGAAATACCTTCTACAAATTCTCCTTTTATTTTAGGAATAACATATTTATCCCCTGGTGTCTCAAGTGTTTGTTCTGACATATACGGTATTAATAGATACAAAGCAATCATTTCTTTGACTCCACTAATATCCAATACCGATTTATTTCCTTCAAGTATAGCTTGTGCAATTTCCGCCAAAAATTTTGCATGCTCATTATAATTTTGAATTTTATCTTTAGTCAAAATGGATTCTCCTTCATTTATTCATAACTTTAAATCAATCTACAAATAATTATATATTAAGGTATTTCTAATTGCAATATTACACTTAACACTCTTTTAATTTTGAATCTTTTGTTTTATCAATTCT
>JAHHTS010000089.1 GCA_020024475.1 Oscillospiraceae bacterium | reverse complement strand
CCACGGTCTCCAGTGCCACAAACTGGCGCTTTAACCAACTAAGCTACATCCACCACAATTGGTGCGCTTGAAGGGACTCGAACCCCTGACCCACTGCTTAGAAGGCAGTTGCTCTATCCACCTGAGCTACAAGCGCTAATCTCGATTGCTAAATTATAATACCATATGGTATACATAAAGTCAAGCTTTTTTTAATATTTTTTTTAAAATTTCCAATAATATTAAAAATAAGATTTATAGGTGAAAAAATATGACAAAAGATGAAAAGCAAAATCTTGCAAAAAAAATAATAAATATTACTGATAAAGAAATGAATGATGAAGATTTTATACATCGGTTGTTATCAGAAACTGAAATTTATAATATAAATGATGATAATCCTACATTTGGACAGAGAGCGGCAGACAGGCTAGCTAGATTTGCAGGTTCTTGGATATTTGTATTTTTGGCTATTATAATTTTGGGAGTGTGGGTAGTTTTTAATATATATTTTTTGAAACCTCCTTTTGATCCATATCCATTTATATTATTGAATTTGATATTATCGTGTGTTTCGGCACTGCAAGCACCGTTGATAATGATGAGCCAAAATAGACAAGAGGAAAAAGACCGCAGACGTAACGAAAGCGAATATAGAATAAATCTTAAAAGCGAAATTATAGTTGAAGATATACATTATAAATTGGATACAATTATAAAGCAACAGAAAAAAATAATAGAGTTTTTAGATGTAAAAGACAAGAAATAATAAGTTAATTATTTAACTACTGATAATGTATTTAAATTTTGAATTTTTTGTGGTATTATATATAAGAATACAAAATATAGGAGAAAAATTATTATGACAAATATCTGGCATGATATTAACCCAAAAAGAATTAACCCTGATGATTTTATCGCATTCATTGAAATAGAAAAAGGTTCTAAGAATAAATATGAACTAGATAAAGAAACAGGACATATAATTCTTGATAGAATTTTGCACACATCAACACATTATCCGGCAAACTATGGCTTTATCCCAAGAACATATGGCGATGATGGTGATCCGCTCGATGTACTTGTTCTTTGCAGTGAGAATATAATTCCTATGAGTCTTGTTAGAGTATACCCAATTGGTGTTATTTCAATGCTTGACAATGGGGAAGGCGATGAAAAGATAATTGCAATTCCTATGAGTGACCCAACTTATAACACATATAAGGATATTACAGAACTTCCACCTCATATTTTTGAAGAAATGAAACACTTTTTTACAGTTTATAAGAGTCTAGAAGGTAAAGAAACTGTTGTAAATGAAGTTCAGGGTGCTGAAGTAGCAAAAGAAATTATCAGACATTGTATTGATAATTATGTGGATAAGTTTTGCAAATAGGTTATAATTCTAAAAAAATAAATGCTGTTTTGAATTTTTTGTCAAAACAGCATTTATTGCTTTAAAAATATATATTTTTTATAAAAAAACTTGACAAAATATTATATATATAATATAATAAACAAGCGTTGTAAAGCGGTAAAACTTTACAGAAAGGAGAAGGTTATGTCAAAGAATCTTGAAATGTCATATTTGCTCGATTTTTATGGTGAAGTTCTCACTGAAAAACAGAGAGATATGATGCAACAATACTTTAACATGGACTTGTCTCTTTCTGAAATAGCAGACAATTTCAATATCACTCGACAAGGAGTGAGAGATGCAATCAAGAGAGGGGAAACGGTTCTTACTCAACTTGAGGATCAAATTGGTTTTGCAAAAAAATATCGCGATCTTATAGAAAGCATCGAACAAATTAAAACATTGGCACAGAATATTAGCTTTTATAATATTTCTGCATATACTACCAATGATGAAATTTCAAAAGCGTCTAATAAGATAATGCAAATATGCGATGATTTATCCAATGGTTAGGAAGGTGTTATATGGCATTTGAATCATTAAGTCAAAAACTGTCCAACGCCTTTAAGAAGCTTAGAAGCAAGGGCAAACTCACAGAGGAAGACATAAAGTTAGCAATGAGAGAAGTGCGTATAGCGCTACTTGAAGCTGATGTTAATATGTTTGTGGCAAAAGACTTTATTAAAACTGTAAGCGAACGAGCAATGGGCGCTGAAGTAATGGAAAGTCTTACACCTGCACAACAGGTAATTAAAATTGTAAATGAAGAGCTTACAAAGCTTATGGGTAGTGAAAACTCACGAGTAAAGTTTGCAAACAAAGGACCAACAATTATTATGATGTGCGGTTTGCAAGGTGCTGGTAAAACAACACATACTGCAAAACTTGCAAAAATGTATCTTAAGCAAGGTCATAGACCTTTGGTAGCTGCATTGGATATTTACCGTCCTGCCGCTATTGAGCAGTTGGAAGTTGTAGCAAAACAAGCTGGAGTACCTGTTTTTCAAATGGGTAAAACCGATCCAGTTATTGTTGCAAAAAACGCATATAATCATGCCAAAGATTATGGCAATGATATTTTGATTTTGGATACTGCTGGCCGTCTGCATATAGATGAACAGCTTATGGCAGAGCTCACAAACATCAAAAATACTGTACCAGTGTCAGAAACACTGTTGGTAATCGATGCAATGGCAGGTCAGGATTCTGTAAATGTTGCAAAACATTTTGATGAAACAATTGGACTTGACGGTGTAATAATAACAAAAATGGATGGCGATACTCGTGGTGGGGCAGCACTTAGTGTAAAGGCTGTAACAGGTAAGCCGATAAAATTTGTTGGTACAGGTGAAAAACTGGATGACCTTGAAACATTTCATCCGGATCGTATGGCAAGCAGAATTCTTGGCATGGGTGATGTTCTTTCACTTATAGAAAAGGCACAAGATGTTCAAGATGAAAAGGCTGCTGCTGAAGCTGCAAAAAAAATGATGCAAAATAAGTTCGACATGAACGATATGTTGGCTCAATTTGCACAAGTAAAAAAAATGGGTGGCATCTCTGCAATGGTTTCAATGCTTCCAGGCGGATCAACGCTTAAAGAAGATGATGAAGAAGCTGCAGAAAAAGAATTTAAAAAAATCGAAGCTATTATTCTTTCAATGACCACAAAGGAAAGAGAAAAACCATCTATCATTGATCCTAAAAGAAAAAGAAGAATAGCACGGGGTTCCGGCACACAGGTGCAGGATGTAAATCGTTTGCTTCGTCAGTTTGAACAGATGCAAAAGATGATGAAACAATTTTCAAAAAATCCAAAAGCCTTTGGCAGAATGTTAAGAGGCAGATAAACACAAAATTAAAATATTATATCATTCGGTATATTTTAACGCTAATGCGTTTTAATATAAACAGAATTCTTATGGAGGTATAAACATGGCTGTAAAAATTAGACTTCGTCGTATGGGTGCAAAAAAGGCTCCTTTTTATCGTGTAGTAGTTGCTGATTCTCGTTTCCCAAGAGATGGTAGATTTATCGAAGAAATCGGTACTTACGATCCAACAAAAGAACCAGCAATGGTTTCAATTGACGCTGAAAAAGCAAAAAAATGGATTGCTAATGGTGCACAACCAACAGATACAGTTAAAGTTCTTTTGAAGAAAAATAACATTATCTAATTCCGGAGGCTGTAATGGAGCAATTATTGGTTAATATTGCAAAAGGCCTTGTAGAAGATAAAGATGCAGTTAAAGTTGTAGCAGACGAAAAGAATGCTGAAGGTGTTACAGTGTATCACCTTTCAGTAGCTGCTGACGATATGGGCAGAGTTATTGGAAAACAAGGAAGAATTGCAAAGGCTATCCGCACAGTTGTCAGAGCTGCCGCAAATCGTTCAGGTGAAAAGGTAGTTGTGGAAATAGACTAAAAATAACCGGGTGTTTTCCTTTAGAAAGCACCCGAATTTAGCATAAAGAACAAAGAATAGGCTTTATCACAATAAATTGGGATAAAACCTATATTTTGTTTATTGAAACTTTAAGAGGGCAGTATGAATTACATTGAAACTGGTGAAATAATCTCATTGCATGGAATTCGTGGAGAAGTGAAAGTTTATCCTTGGACAGATTATCCTGAATTTCTTGAAGAGTTTGATACATTCTATATAAAAAAGAATAAAATGCACTATCAAAGACTTAATGCAGTAAATGTAAGAACACACAAAAATGTGGTTCTCATTGAGTTTGAAGGCATAGATAACACAGAAGTTGCCAGAAATTTGATAGGAAAAACACTTTATTTGGATAAAGATGAAATCGCGTTAGAAGAAGGAACATTTTTTATAGCAGATTTGATTGGTTGCAAAGTTATAAATAATGATACCAATGAGATTTTAGGAACAATTAAAGATGTAAAAAACTTAGGTGCTAGTGATATTTATTATATTGAAAGTGAAAACGGAGCAGAATATATGTTTCCAGCTGTTGATGAATTTCTTATGGGAACAGACATCGATGCTAAAACTGTGAGAATAAAAGTTATAGAGGGTATGTTTGATGAGGATTAATATTGCTACACTTTTTCCAGAAATGTGTGAAAGTGTAATAAATACCAGCATAATAGGTCGTGCTAAAAATTCTGGTAAAATTGAAATAAAAACATATAATATAAGAGATTATTCTCAAGATAAGCATCACCATGTGGATGACACACCATATGGTGGTGGGCATGGAATGGTAATGCAGGTTCAACCTGTTTATGATTGTTGTAAAGCTATTGAAGAAGATAGCACTTCTAAGCCATTTGTGATTTTCACAACAGCAGCAGGAAGAGTTTTTGACCAAGAACTTGCCAAAGAACTTGCGCAAAAAGAAAATATTACCATTGTTTGTGGGCATTATGAAGGCATAGATGAGCGTATAATAGAAGAGATAGCCGATATGGAAATTTCGATTGGGGATTTCGTTCTTACAGGGGGTGAACTTCCTGCGCTAGTTATTACAGATGCAGTATGTCGTATGCTTCCTGGTGTATTGAAAAGCGAAGAAGGTTTTACTGAAGAAAGCCATTTTAATGGACTTTTGGAATATGCACAATATACAAGACCTTATGAATGGCATGGAAGAAAAGTTCCAGATGTTCTTCTTTCGGGACATGAAAAGAATATAAGAGAATATCGCAAGCAAGATTCGATAAATCGAACTAAAATAAAAAGGCCAGATTTATATGCTAAATTATTTAATAGTGACAAAAATGTTGAAAAGTAAGTAGCAAAACACACAAATTGTGTAGTTTTTATTAACAACATTCATGGTGATTATAGATAAAATGTAATAACTTTGTTGACTATTTTTATAGATTGTTATAAAATAGTTTTATATTAGAAAATAAAATCATTCTATTTATGAGGAGATTATATAATGTTTTACAAAGATGTTACAGTTGAGAATCAGGTAGGTTTACATGCTCGTCCAGCAACTTTCTTTATTCAGAAAGCAAATGAATTCAAATCATCAATTTGGGTAGAAAAAGAAGAAAGACGTGTTAATGCTAAAAGCCTTTTGGGCGTTTTGTCACTTGGTATTGTTGGTGGTACAACTATTAGAGTTATTGCTGACGGACAGGATGAAGAAGAAGCAGTAGAAGCTTTGGTAAAACTCGTTAACTCAGGTTTTGCTGATTAATTAATGGATAATAAACCGCCTGACTGTTTTACAGCCGGGCGGTATTTTTGTTATATTTTAGGGTGTATTATGACTAAACAAGAACTTTATGAAAAAGCACGCAGTCTACCACTGCTGCCTGGCGTTTATATTATTCGCAATAAGAATGATGAGATAATCTATATAGGCAAAGCAAAAAGACTTAAAATAAGAGTAAGCCAGTATTTTAAGGAAGGTAATGAGCATCTACCAAAAGTACAGAAGATGGTTGACAATGCTTTTTCGTTTGATGTTATTGTTACAAATAGTGAGTTTGAGGCACTTACACTTGAATGTAGTCAGATAAAACAACATAGTCCAAAATATAATATTCTTCTCAAAGACGATAAAGGATATAATTTTATAAAAATTTCAAAAGAACCGTATCCAAGAATTACTGCAGAGTTTCAGGTACTTGATGACAGCAGATATTTAGGACCATATATGTCTAGTTTTGCAGTAAGAGAGATGGTTAATACAGCACAGCAGATATTTAAACTTCCAACTTGTAACAGAGTTTTTCCAAGAGATTTTAGAAAAGAACGCCCTTGTTTGAATTACCACATAAAAAAATGTATGGGTGTTTGCACTGGAAAAATAACTCAAGATGATTATAATGAAATCATAGAAAATGCAGTCAAATTTATAAAACAAGATACAGATAAGATTATAGATGTATTAAAAAAGGGTATGGAAGAAGCTGCTGAAGAGCTTAACTTTGAAAAAGCAGCACTTTTGCGAGATCAAATAAAAGCTATTGATAAATTGTCTGCGGGGCAGAATGTAGTCAATGAAAGTTTGCAAAGTAATGACTTTATTGCTGTGGCAGGAAGTGGTAAAAACTGTTGTGTAAGCGTATTAAGGTTTCGACAAGGAAGGCTTATGGATAAAAAGGAACATGTTTTCTTTGGTGAAGAAAACATGGATGATGTACGAGATGAATTTTTAGTACAATTTTATTCAACAGAACAACCACCTAAACATGTACTTCTGGACAAGATGCCTATGGATGAAGATATAGTGGAATATATACAAAGACAATCAAAAAATAAAGTTAATATTTCCTTTGTTCAAAAAGGCGAAAATTTAAAAGTTATAAAAATGGCATATACAAATGCAGTTGATAGACTTGCAAGAGAAAGTGGTAGATTGGATAAAAGTCAAAGATTTTTAGATGAGCTTGCAAATATGCTAGGACTAAATGAGCCACCACACACTATTGAAAGTTACGATATTTCAAACTGGGGTGACGGTACAAGTGTTGCGGGCATGGTAGTGTTTGAAGATGGCAGACCAAAAAAGAGTGGTTATCGTACATTTAAAATGAAAACAATCGCTGGAACGGATGACTATGGATCTATGCAAGAAACCTTATCTCGTCGAGTGGCTGAATTTGAAAAGAATACAAGTGGACAGTTTGGAATAAAACCAGATGTTATATTTTTGGATGGTGGTAAAGGACAGCTTTCAAGTGTTCTTGAAGTGGTGAAGGGTACAGCATTTGAAGATGTTCCAATATTTGGTATGGTTAAAGACTCTAAGCACCGCACCAGAGCAATGGTGAGCAAAGATGGAGAAATAGAGATTGCTATGCACAAAGGAATATTTAAGTTTGTAACTGAAATTCAGGATGAAGTTCACCGTTTTTCAATTGAGTATCAGCGAAGAACTCGGAAAACTAAATCTTATGCAGTTACACTTACTAAAATTCCAGGAATAGGAGAAAAGAAATCTGAAAATCTTATGAAAGTTTTTAAGACTGTAACCAATGTAAAATCAGCAGAGATGGGACAACTTGTAGAAGTAGATGGCATTAGTTATAAAGATGCTAGAAATATATATTATTTTTTCCATGATGAAGAAGGGAATTTGATACAATGAGAGTAATCAGCGGAACAGCAAGAGGAAAAAAGCTTGAAAGTATTGAAGGTTTATCAACAAGACCTACAATAGATAGAGTAAAAGAAGGAATTTTTTCTTCCATACAGTTTATGGTACCCGGAGCAATGGTTCTAGATTTGTTTGCGGGGAGTGGACAGATGGGGATAGAATGCCTGTCAAGAGGTGCAGAAAAAGCTGTTTTTGTAGACAGTAATAAAGATGCAACCAATATAGTTATACAAAACTTAAAATCATGCGCTGTTTTTGATAGAGCCAGGGTAGCAAATATGTCTGCCACAGACTTTTTGACTACCACTAAAGATAAGTTTGATATTGTTTTTCTTGATCCGCCATATAATATGGGGATATTAGATGAAATTATGCAAAAAGTCTACCAAATCACAGCTGACGGTGGTATAATAATTGCTGAAAGTGAGCATGATTGGTCTATAAAAACGGAGATTGAGGGCTTACGAGAAGTAAAAAAATATAAATACGGGAAAGTTTCGGTAACGAAATTTCTCAAGGAGAAAGATATATGAAAGTAGCAATAATGCCTGGTAGCTTTGATCCGGTTACAAAAGGTCACATAGATATTCTTGAAAGAAGCAGTAAACTTTTTGATAAAATTATCGCAGTTGTAATGGTAAATCCTACAAAGACACCGACATTTACAACAGAGGAACGAGTGAAGTTTTTAAAACAGGTAACAAATCATATACCAAATTTGGAAGTAGATAGTTATCTAGGTTTAGTAGCAGATTACGCCAGAGAAAAAAATGCACATACGCTTATAAAAGGGTTGCGTGCTGTAACGGACTTTGAATATGAATTTCAGCAAGCACTTACCAATAAAAAACTCAACCCAGAACTTGAAACATTATTTATGGTTACAAATCAGGAGTATATGTATCTTTCTTCTACGATTGTTAGACAAATTGCAGGTTTTGGCGGAGATATTTCGCTGTTTGTACCTGAAAAGATAAAAGAAGAAATACTAGAAAGAATAATACCAGTAGAATAATAAAGGAGAAAATATATGGCAGTATCATTAGAAACCATGCTTGAAAATCTTGAAGAAATTCTTGAAGAAGGAATGAGTGTGCCTCTTTCTGGTGGCAAAAGAATGGTAGATGTTGACGCAGCACGTGATATTATTGATGACATCAGAGTAAATATGCCACGGGAAATTCTTCAGGCAAAAGCGATAGTACAGGATCGTGCGCAGATTATATCAAAAGCGAAAAAAGAGGCTGAAGATATGGTAAGAGCGGCTGAAGATCGTTCCCGCAAGCTTCTTAATCGTGAAGAAATCGTTAGACAGGCCGAAGAAAAAGCCAGAATTATAACTTCTGAAGCAAATCAGCAAGCATCACAGCTTCGTAGCACTATCACAAAATACTGCGATAATATGCTTACTACAACGCAGGAGCAACTTCAGAAAAGTTATAATGAAATTAAAATCATTCGTGAAAGTCTTAAAAAATAATCACAAAAAATCATTCTTGCGAGTAATATAATGCAGGAGGCGATGATTGTGAAGGTAGTAGTAATAAAGAGTCCAAAGATGCTTAGGGGTATTTTAAAATATATTTTTAAAATTTAATAACTAATATGCTTGCATTCGCAAGCATATTTTTTTTGCAACCAATTTATAATACAAAAAGATTTACAATAAAATATAATTTTAATTTTCCATAGAACTATTAAATGTTTTAAAATATTTTTTATTTTTATTGTAACTATAAATTGATAAAAAATAGTATT
>JAHHTS010000088.1 GCA_020024475.1 Oscillospiraceae bacterium | reverse complement strand
TTAATAAGTTTATAGTTATATCTATTATTATAACTATTAGTAATAGCCTTGATAATACAATTAATAACAGTACAGTTTATGATATTATATCTAACAATATTCTTTATAGGGTAATAACCTCTATAAGGTTTTATAATACAATACGTTGTAATACGTTATGATACTTTTTATAATACCTTTTATAAGGTATTACAATATACCTAGATAAATCTATTCTCACTATATCCGATACACACAGACTTATAAGAAAATAACACATCGACAATGTCTTAGTAATATATGAAAAATATTGTGCGGAGAAATTTCAATAATAATAAACAGTTATAATTATCCTTACTTGTCGTTGTTTTTTTTTGTTAGTAAGTATGTAGTTTTTTTTTTCTTCACATAATCCTTTATAAACAAAGGTTTTATAGTGATAATAAAAATAAATAATAATTTTTTTTCTAGTAAGTTATTTATTGGGTATTGTTCATTTTAGAAAGAATTGCTTTCTAAATTCAATAAGGAGTTTTTTATGAAAAACATTCCTAACGTATCTGATAATTCATTGATTACCGAAGCTGTTGGTAATTATAATAGCTCGTTTGATGTAATCTATAATAGATTACTGCAAACTTGGTTATCACCTTTTGTTGCTCGTTCAGAGGTACATACCTTTTCAGGAGGATTAATTTCTCCAAAAACATTAGCAAATGCAGATTCTGAAAATAATGGTCCACAAGAAAAATTTTATTTTGGAAAGCGTAAAGTTTTTTATTCAAAGGAAAGTTTAGCAAAATGGATTGCTGAACATTGTAGTTATAAGAATTAAAAATCAGGGAAGGTAACACTTCCTGATTATAAAGGAATATAAAAATGTCAAATAGTCAAATTAAGAGAACTCGTAAACGACTTTCTAATAAAGAGAAAGAGGAACTTTTTAAAAAAGCTGAAGAGTTGTTAGAAAGAGGTTTTAGTTTTGAAGCAATAGTTTATGAGCTTGTTATTTCTCATGAAACTTTGTTTAAAATTTTAAATGATAAGGGTGTAGTATTTAATAATGATACTTGGAAGAATAGGAAAATATATCATGTAAATGAAATAAACAAGATATGTTCACGTCTTTCTAAACAATTAGTTGTAATAGAACAAGTTGAACAAAATGCAATGATCATAACATCTTATAACAATTAGCATAAAATTAGGAGAAATTCTTTATGAGTAATTACGATTTAAATAATAATATTGCTATGATAGATAACTATAATCATAGTTATGAAACAGTAAAAAAATATAATCAAATTTGTGCTGAGCAATTTGATAAAAATATAATTTATCAAAACATTATAAACTTATCTCGTTTTCCTTTGCTTCCTTTGAATCCTTATAGGAATCAACAAAAATCATCACATAATTATATTTTACAAATAGATCGTAGTTGTGATGATATATGTTGTGCACTTATTAACGATTCTAAAATGTCTGTTGATTCAGCCATAGTTAGTCTTTTATCTGTAATGCTTATGACAAGTAGAGGAAAAGTATATACTGAAGTTACTCCTGACTGGATTGAGCAATGTTCTTTGTATGTTTTAAATATTAGTAGTTCTGGCTCTAATAAGAGTGGAATGACAAAAAAGTTTATATGTCCTTTGGAAGATTATGAGCAGAAACATAGACAGGAAATAAGTTCTGAATTTTTACAAATTGCTAAAAAAGAACATACCAATATTGTCAAAAAAGCATTAAGACAAATTTTTAAAAATTCTAATAAGTTAGAACAAGATTTTAAAATGGTGTATCAGAAACATCAAAAAATTTGTGATGAGATTTTCTCATCATGTAAGTTATTGGCTTCTAATATAACTCCGTTGGCATTATTACAACTTTTACAAGAACAAGGAGAGAGTATAAGTTTTTTAGACTCTGAGCCACATATATTTTATAATTTGAAAAAAGATAATAAGCTGTTAGAACTTTTTTTATCAGGATATACAGGTGAGCCTGTTCGTTATCAAAGTTCATATAAAATATATGATTTTAATAGGTTATGTATTAATATGTGTATCATGTGTCAACCAAGAGAAGCTAACAAAATTATATCTAATAAAGAGTTTGCTGATAGAGGCTTGCTAGGGCGTATTATACCTATTTACAATAGCCAAGCATATTTAAATAATTATGGATATAATTGGCAAGATGTTGCTAATAACTATAATCAACGTATCTATAATTTATTAGATTATTTTTCTAACTGTCCAGATAGAGTTAAATTTACATTAAGTAATGATGCCAAAAATCATTTATTAAATTTAAGACCTCATATCAGTGAATCAATTACACCTGTTGAATTAACTCCACAGTTAAATTCTTTTTATGGAAAATTTCGAGGATTAATTGTACGTTTGGCTACAGCTATTCATCTTTATAATTTTGAAAGAGATAATTATAACTTTGTTATTTCTCTTGAAGAAATACAGATAGCAGAATTGATATTTTCTAATAATATCGATAAACATATTAGATTTCTTTATGGTAAATATACTCCACAGGTATATAAAATAGCATATAAGATTTTACAATATTTTCAGTCGATTTCATCAGAACAACTTCATTTGTTGTCTAATGGTGTGTTTGTATCTGAGATTAAAAAGAATTTACATTTAAAAGGGGTAGAGCTTGATGCTCCATTAGAATTACTTACTTATCATAATTTTATTCGGATATTAAAATTTCCAAATAAAAAAGATATTATTCTTTTAAATCAAAGATTTTATCATGAATTTCACTTAATAGCATCTGATTTTTTAATATTAGATTAGATACATTTGGGGCTGACTTTTTGTCAGCTCTTTTTTTATTAGTTATTGTTGATAAATAATGTTATTTACGTAGTAATTTTGCCAAATTATTAAGAATAATCTAGAAAATGTATTGAGGTAATTAGGTATTTTTATGGTTTTTGTATTTCAACAAATATCAAATATATATTACTCTCTTGAAATAAGAAAGTTTTTGCCTTGTTGGTGTTTAGCAACAGGGCTTTTTATTTAACAAGGAGTAAAAGTATGGAAATTTATCATTCTACTGAAATATCAAAATTAGCAAAGGCTCTTATCACAGTACAAAAAGAGCTTAGTCCTGCTATGAAGGACGCCAAAAATCCTTTTGTCAATAGCCATTATGCGAGTTTAAATTCTGTTATGCAGTCATGCCGTGATGCCCTTATACAAAACGGAATATGGCTTACGCAATTACCTGTTCCTGCTCCGTTTGAGTTGGGAGCTGGTTATATTGGATTAATCACAAAATTAACTCATGCAGAATCTGGGCAATGGCAATCTTCTTTTATTGTTGCCCCTCTTCCCAAAAACGACCCACAAGGTATGGGGTCAGCGTTAACATATTGTCGGCGTTATGCTCTTACTGCCATGCTTGGAATTGTGGCAGAAGATGATGATGGCGAGGGAGCAAAACAATCCCCTAGACCAAGCACAAAACAACGTAAAACAACATCAAATACCGTGCAAAATAAGGAAGATATTATAATAAAATCAGAAAAGGACGAATTGGGTAACTTACCACGGTTAAAAGGTATTGAATATCAATATGTTCCAGCTCAAGACGGAAGACAATGCATTATTGTAGTAGGAGAAACCATACCGCATAAAGAAATATTAGTTAGCAATGGTTTCAAATGGAATAATCAAAGAAAATGTTGGTGGAAATATGCACAAACAGCATAACTATCTAAAAAATAATACAAATTTACAAGGGGACTACCGTAAAAGGTAGTCCTCTTGTTTTTAGGAGATTTTATGGCACAAGCTATACAAAATGATAGGGAGAAGCAATTGCTTCATCTGCTCCAAATTGGTTTACAAGTTTATGCAGATAAAGAAACAAAAACCATGCTTGGTAAACGGCAAAATTATGTTGGACTAAGCGATATAGGCAAATATACAGAATGTCCTCGACAAGCTGTTTTGCAAAAAATAAAGCCCATGCAAAAGGATTTTAGCGAAATGCTTATTTTGCAACGTGGGCATTGGTTTGAAGAAGGAATCGGCAAAGCATTGCAAGCCATACAGTTGAATTATCTTACACAGTTAGAAATAAATATAGAATTTCAAGGAGTTCCGATTATAGCTCATCTTGATTTTACGCTTATAGGAGAAAATAATGGCAAGAAGATTGTGCGTATTTTAGAAATAAAAAGTGTATCTGATTTGCCGACTATTCCACGAACAGCACATTTTTATCAAGTGCATGGGCAAGTTGACTTTTTATATGAAAACTGGAATAAGCCTGTATTTTCATTGAAAAACTCTAAAGGAAAATATCTTTATCAAACCCTTACCTTTCCCGAACTCTGTAAAAAGCACTTCGGGATTTTGTTATCTAACAACCCGAAAGACATAGACCTTGAGGCGTGGATCTTATGTCTTAGTATGAAAGAGGGCAAGGCTTTTGGACCGTATATGCATAACCAATATTTAATGCATGAAATCACAAATTTTGCTCAAAATTATTGGCAGGATATGCATAACTTTATTAATAAAAACAGTTTATTACAAACAGCAAAAGGATTTTATCCTTTATGCGATTTTTGTTCATATATAAATGATTGTCCTAAATTTCAAAGTACATTGTATCAGCCAGAATATGAAAATATTCTTGCTGAACTTCTGCAACTCAAAGAGGAGAAAAAGATATTAGATAATAAAATCAAAGTAATAGAAACAAATATTAAACAAGTTTATAGTTTAGCAAAGGTAACGGATTGGATACAAACAAACTCGCACCGTTTTCGTTTAACAATGACAAATGGACGGAAAACCCTTAACCGTGAAATGCTTACTATGGAACTAGAAAAACTTTTCCAGAAAAACAATATAGCATTGGCAGAAATAGAAGGTTTGCTTACTCGGTCAGAAACAGTAAGTGAACCTTCTTCTCGTTTAACCATTCAAACAATAAAGGAGTAAATCATGGGATATTATTCAGAAGTAGCATTTACTATTACAGCTAAGGCACTGGAAAACTTACGAAATCTTATTAATAACAATGAATTAGAACTAGCTCTTGTTACATTGGAAATGCTTGAAAATGCAGATAAACACAGCATAGATGAAGAAACAAAAGCAGAAATTTTCTACTGGAGTGCAAGTAAATGGTATCATGATTTTGAGGAAATCTCTTGCTTTCATAATGCCTTAGATGAATTAGATTTTGAAGATTATCTTTTCATTCGTATAGGTGAAGAATTTGAAGATATTGAAATGCAAGGTTATTTTTGGGAAAACCCTTTTGGATTAGATCTTGTTCGTACTGTTGAATTTAGCATTGCAGAAGAAGAAAATATTATTGCAGAAAAAACAGAAGAAGAAGTTAGATAAGGAGAAAAATTATGTCAGTATTACAAGAATTAGAAGTACTTACCCCACACGCATTTGACGCAGGACTTGTTTTTAGTGGTGTTGCATCAGGCACTATGGTGCAAGGTTTTGAGCAAGTTTCACAATATACGCCAAAAGCAGATATGAATTACGTTTTTCATGAATCAAGCAGAGATATTATTGTTTGGTTTTTGACACAAAAAGAACCACTTTATATTTACGGTTATCAAGGTTGTGGAAAATCAAGTTCTATCAAACAATTAGCTTCTCGCTTGAATTATCCTGTTTTTGAAATCACAGGACATGGACGTTTAGAATTTGCTGATTTGATAGGACACTTAACTATGGAAAATGGTTCTATGTCATTTCAATATGGACCATTGGCACTTGCCATGCGTTACGGAGGAATTTGTCTTATTAATGAGATTGATTTGACATCACCAGAAATAGCAGCAGGACTTAATGGAATTTTAGATGGTTCGCCTTTATGCATTGCTGAAAATGGTGGTGAACTGATTGAACCACACCCTATGTTTCGATTTGTTGCAACTGCAAATACAAATGGTGCTGGTGATCATACTGGATTATTTCAAGGTACACAAAGACAAAATGCAGCGTTTCTTGACCGTTTTATTCTATGCAAAATGGAATATCCAGAAGAAAGCATTGAAAAGAAATTATTAGGAAAACGTTATCCACAATTACCTCAAAATATTTTGGATAAAATGGTAGATTTTGCTAATGAAGTTCGTAGGTTATTTATGGGTAATAGTTCCATGATAAACTATACCCATTCTATTGAAGTAACATTTTCAACGCGTAGTCTTTTGCGTTGGGCAGAACTTACAGAGCGTTTTCAACCACTTAGCAGACAAGGCATACAACCTCTTTCTTATGCATTGGATAGAGCGTTAGGCTATCGAGCTTGTAATGAAACAAGGGCAATGCTCCATGAACTCGTACAGCGATTTTTTCCAGTCAATGATTTTGCAACAAAGGATAGTACAGGTCAAAAAGATTTCAAAATAAGCTTTACAAAGCCTTTTCAAGCGTCCTTTGAAAAACTAACAAATTCCAATACAAAAACAGGGAAATTTTGGAAAATAGATGCCCAAGAAGCTGGAATTACTTTGTATTGGGGAAAATCAGGAACAGTAGGAAAAAGCCACTTTATCCCAAAATCAGAGTGCAAAAACAAAAATCCTTTTGCTGAAGGTGATGATAGAGTGCAACGTAAAATCCGCGAGGGTTATACTTTTGTGAGTGAAACAATTTAGAAAGATAAGGAAAAAATTATGAATATTCAATCAGATATAAAAGTTTTAGATAGTTTATTAGCAGTAAATTTAGATATTAATTTATGGTCTGCACGCCGTAAAATGACAGCCCAAGATTTAGGAAGTACAGAACTTCCCCCAGAAGAACTTGCTTCTCTTGGTTCTAAACGTATAGCCGACCCTGCTCATTTGAAAATATTTGGTACGCTCAAGGCAAGAGCAACAAGTTATTTAGATAAACATGGCATACGTTTTATGTCAGGTTGGGCTATTCCGTTGGAAAAAGCAACGGAAATCACAGAACAACTTTCTCTTATTCGTGAAGAATTTATAGCAGAAAAAGAAAAGTTTTTAGCTAGTTACAATGAACTTATCACTTCTTGGATAGATAAGCATGACGATTGGGCTGATATTATTAGAAATTCCGTTGTTGACCCTGATTATGTGCGTTCTCGTATGAGTTTTAAATGGCAACTTTATAAAGTTACACCATCAGAAATGAACACAAGTGTTGATACTGGAATTTGTGATGAAGTGGAAAATCTAGGCAATACTTTATTTGCTGAAGTTGCTTATTCCGCAAAAGATATGTGGAAAAAGGTTTTTGAAGGAAAAACAGAAGTAACGCATAAAGCCCTTTCTCCTCTTAAAACTTTGCATAACAAATTAACAGAACTTTCCTTTATTGAACCTCATGTTATGCCTGTTGCAGATATTATCCATGCTTCTTTGCAACGCATACCAAAGAAAGGAAATATTGTAGGTGCTGACTTACTTCTCTTGCAAGGTTTAGTTTGTTTATTGAAAGATAGCAAAGGCTTATTAGAACACGCTCACAAAATAACACAAGGTTATGGACCTGCTACTGTTGTAGATTATCTTGCAAATTCTACCTTAGAATTACAAGACGATGAAGAACCTATGCCTTTATTAAAGGAAGAGTTAGCAAGTGAGTTGCCTCTTGTTGATGTGAAAGTTGAAATTCCAAGCATGGGCTTATGGTGATTTTATGGAAATGAAACATATTATTAATAGTTTGCCTTTAGTGGCTTCTGTGCTTAGTCGGAAATATGGCGTCAATGTTATTATTGGCGGGGATACTGCGTATACAGAGGGCAAGAATATTCATATTCCTAGTTTGCCTATCACAAGTGATGAGCATTTACTTTGTTTAATGCGTGGCTATACCGACCATGAATCTGCACATATTCGTTTTACGGATTTTGCTTTACTCAAAAAGGAAAAGCTTGACCCGTTTAGTTTTCATGTGTTCAATATTATTGAAGATTGGCGAGTAGAAAATGAACTTGCAAAATTGTTTATAGGTAGTCAGAAAAATTTACATTATCTGATACGATATTTCTTTCTTGAAAATAGTGAAAGAGCTGGGGAAAAATCTCCAGCTCTTTTACTTTTAACCTATATGCTGCTTATGGTGCGTTCTTGGGATATTCCAGAAATATCAAAGAGCAAGGGGGTACTCCAGACCTTGCGTCTTGAATTAGAGCCGATATTTCAAGGCTTATTGGATAAAATAGACGTGTTATTACAAGAGATAAAACAAAAATGTCAAGGCACACAAGGCAGTATTTATTATGCAAAAGAACTTGTAAAGTTAATCAAAACACATTGTTTAGACTTAGAAAAACAAATACAAGAAGGTGATCAAAATGAAACACAATACCCAGAAAATACAAACGAAAAGACAATATTACAAACGGCGTTAACAGAACTTTCTCAACTTTTGCAAGCAAATCAAAAAGATTTACCCTTAGATTTAGGGCAAATCATGGCTGAAACTCTTACCCAAAATAAGAGTGATAAAGAATACAATGCAACAATAATAGGGGAAATTGATGATTGTGATGTTACTACTATATTGGCATTTGAGAAAAAGAAAGCCTTAGAAATGAGCATAGCTTTACGTGCAAGATTACAAGGCTTTTTACAAAGTTTTGTACGACAAGAAAACGCTATGGCTAGACATGGGAAATTGCAACCTCGTTCCTTATATCGTATAAGTATTTATAATCCTAAAATATTTTGTCGTGAAAGTACAAAGAAAGGCATAAATACAGCTGTACATATTTTATTGGACGCAAGTGGAAGTATGGAAGGCGTTCCCCTTTCTATGGCTCGTCAAGCTTGTTATGCGTTAGGTAAGGTTTTACAAGAAATTCAAGGTATTAACCCTGCTATTACTGTTTTTCCTGCTAATTTGCATAATAATAACTCTGTTTATCCATTGTTGGAACATGGTCAAAAACTTACGGATATAACAGTACAAACAGGGCAAGGGACAACGCCCCTTGCTCCTGTTCTGTGGTGGGCTATTAGGCAAATGCTTTTTCTCAAGGAAAATCGCAAGATTATCTTTATCATAACAGACGGTAAACCAGATTGCTATCGCACAACGCATGATGTGATTAATAAAGCTGAAAGTCTTGGCTTTGAACTTTATGGAATTGGGATAAAAGATACTAGTATTCAAGACATTTTGCCCAAAACAAGCACTGTAATTATGGGCATAACAGAACTTGTACCGTCAATCTTTGCGATGTTGCAAAAAGCCCTTTTAAAATCATAGGAGGATTGTATGCATATTCCTTATGATTTTGTCCGCGAACAACC
>JAHHTS010000087.1 GCA_020024475.1 Oscillospiraceae bacterium | reverse complement strand
GAAACAAAAACTTTTGTGTTCCCAGACCTTCCTGGATATGCTCTGTTTGAAGCAATGGTCAGGGACGGTGAGGATGTTAAAACCTTTGCTTATGATATGACATCATTTATACCTCTTACTGAAGTTTCTGTAAGTCCGACTTTTTTGGATGGATATTTGGTTTCAGCGGTATAGGTACTTGCACCGAAAGAAGTTGAAGAGTAGTACAAGCAAATGAGACTACAGAATAAGTCTAATATCCAAGTAATAGTAAAGAATTGCGCAAATGTAACTAACAGTTGACAATCTTCCCTTACGGGTTGGTGGTAATGCAACTGAGCATTTTGGTAAGATTATGTTATCAAAAAGAAAGGGGTGATTGTATGAACATATCAGATAGAATACAACACTTAAGAAAATCAAAAGGCATTTCTCAAGAAGAATTAGCTGATAAAATAGGAGTATCAAGGCAGGCGGTTTCTAAATGGGAGAGTGAACAAACATCTCCTGACCTTGATAAAATTATTCTTATGAGTGATTTTTTTGAGGTTACAACAGATTATTTATTAAAAGGAATTGAACCGCCTCAAAAAGATACAACAGAACCTAAAGATAAGCCTAATGCTAATATCTTTGCTATTGCCGGAACTGCTTTTAACTTTATTGGTATTATAGTTTGTACAATGATATGGTATGAAAAACAGATTGCAACTGCGATAGCGATCGGAGTTGTCTTTATTGTTATGGGATGTATGATTTACGGAATAGGTTTAGTTATCTCTGATGAAGCAACCAAGCATAAGGCGAAGCGGAAGTTCATCTCCATTAACATCTGGACAGTAACATTTATACCTCTGTCAGTTGCCTGCAATATGTTCTTGGGGATTGGTTATATTGCTCCGTATCCAATAATTATAAATCCGCCTATTGCATTTGTTGCTTTCTGTGTAATATACTTATCTATCGGAATTATCACGGATTTGAAAATTGTAAAAAATAAAAAATAGCATAACCAATATCTATATAAGAGGTGTCGTGAAACAGCGATACCTCTTTCTTATATAACAAAACCACTGGTTAGACCAGTGGTTCAAAAAAGATTAAGCGAAGAGGACGACAAAAAATTCCCTTTGTGTATAATATAAGTATGGTCTGCAAGCTGTACAAAAAACACAAAGGGAGAACATTTAGAATGAGTCTAAATGATATATCCAGATCATGTATATATGTTGGTAGAAATACCACCTAAATTAGCGGTATCAAGTTTCATGGGATATTTAAAAGGAAAAAGCAGTACGACGTTATATGAGCAATTCTGTGAATTGAAATATAAATACAGAAGTAGAGAATATTATTTTTATACGGAGGGAAAGAATACAAACAGAATTGAGGAGTATATAAGGAAACAAGTAGAAGATAAGTTGAGAGAACAATTGACGATGAGTGAGATAAGACCGTTTAAAACGAAAAAATGATGCAAATAGTCGCGAGAGATATACTACCTTACATGTTTGACGTGTTGCGAGGAATATTGGGCTATGCCCACATATGAAAAACACCCAGTTTCACCTGGGGAATATTTATTGTTGCCCAAAATCAGTCGGTTACTACTGAATGACTGTCTGAATGGGATATGATTTTGCGAAAACAGTTGTGCCTCACGAAAAGTTGAATGACTTTTTTGGGAAAGGAGAAATAACGGAACGAGTGAACTTTTTATACTTATACGGAAATGAACGATATGAAATTTTTGACGATGAGAGTGAAAAGACGCCGCTGAAATTGGTGATAGATATACCACACCCAATACCATCACCAAATTGCTGAACCGTTTTGATTATGAATGTTTCTAAAAACAATGTATTTCAATTCTGTTTCACCGCACCAACCGAAAAAGGATAATCACTATGACTAACTACCAATACAAAAAGTGACGGTCAGCATGACAGTTCCTATGACGGTTTCAAGAACAGTATTTTATGAGATAGGAGTAGTCCGCGGAGAAAGCGTATTTTCCTTTCCACAGAGATAACGAGCGGACCATTTGTATTACCAAAGTACAAATATATCGTTAGGGAACACCCTAAGACCTATTCAAAAATACAATCCCATCAATATAAAATTATATTCAAGTTTAAATTAGCAGGAACAAGTATTTTGTTCGCAATTATTGAGTTAATTTGCTCTTATCTAGTTTGTTTAGTTTTCTTATCTAAGTAATCCCGAATTTATTACTTTAATCTGTTAGATAAATCTTGCGAATATTTCATAAAATATTTTTAGTATTTTACCACACCCTTATTAAATCAATAAAGGCTATATACCATTAAGTAAAATTGATAATTTCTCTGATTATACTTTTAAAGTTAAACTTGATTATGATATGGAACAGCTCGTTAAAAGCATAAAAGACAGTGGAATAACCACACTAATAATACTTAGAAAGAAAGATGACGGTAGATATGAGATAGTATCTGGGCATAGGCGAAAGAAAGCGTGCGAAATTGCAGGACTAGAAACAGTAAAAGCAGAAATTAAAGAACTTAACAAAGATGAAGCTATAATTTTAATGGTTTAGTCTAATTTACAGAGGTCTACAATATTACCAAGTGAAAAAGCTTTTTCTTACAAAATGAGACTTGAAGCGATGAAAAGACGGTCAGGGAGACATAGTAATCAAAATGTAAAAAGAATAATTGGAGAGATAATATTAGCCATTGCATGTATAGCCCAACCATACAAAATACTTCCATACGCCTTTTTCATTGAAAGCCAACCTAAGGCATACCCTATTCCGCCAGTCAATATAGTTATTACAAATATAGCAAGAATATTTTTATTTGGCAATGCTAGTATATGAATTGTACCAAAGACAACCGCTTGTAACATATTGCCTGTTTTTTCTCCAAACTTATTACATAAGCGTTTGCAAATAAAACCTCGAAATAGGATTTCTTCTGATAATGATGTTTGTATAATAGCCCAAACTAATATGACACATATCGTTTGAAAACTCCAACCGCTTTGTCTGAAAGAATCAATTGTAAAGCCCTGATAATTTAAGTTTCCAGATTGATATAGCCACATATATGGAAAAATAAGTGCAATAAAAAAGCATATAAGAATACTTAACATAAATTTCAAAGGTGGCTTTGGAGCTTTCTTTATCCCAATCCACTCAAAAAAACCACGAATTTTTTTATGTGTGATTATATACCATATAAAAGGAAACGCTGAAAAAACAAAAAGTTGAATAACAGCGCTTATTATCTGATTAAATAGTATCATTTCTTACTCCTCTGATAAAATCATTTCATATAAATTTTGCAATACATATTACAATTCCAATCATACTAACACTAAGAAAAATCAATGCTACTCCCAGTATCTTTTTTCTTTTAGTAATTTCTACTTTGTCATTCTGAGACATATTGATGATTGGGTATTTTCTTCTGCCAATCAAATATAGGATAAGACCGCCTCCATTGTTGCTCGACATTGCAAAAATTCCCAAAAAGTTTGGGTGTTTCAAACCTCTAGCTTTTGCATCTATTTTGATAATTTGATAAATTTGAAATGAAAAGCAGATTATTCCTACTATAGCTATTGCGCAGAGCATTGTAATAATTGTAGTTGTCCATTCCATAGCAAATCCCCCTTAGATTTTTTGAATTATTTGATACATTAATGCTGATGTACTGATTATCATAAGACAGAACACACCAACAAGGAAAAATTGATTGTTAGAGATAAATATGCTTAAAGTAATCAGTAAAACGATTAACATAATATTGACAATAACTGCGATAAATAATTTTTTGTTGCTATTAACAACATTTGTGCTTTCTTCTAAATGATCAATCATTTTTTGGTCTCCTTTCAGTAAATCATCAAGACTTATGGAATATACGTCACTTAATTTAATAACGCTGATTATATCCGGAAAATTTTTTTCTGTTTCCCAGTTTGAGATAGTTTGTCTGGAAACATTGATTTTTTCTGCCACACTTTCCTGCGTCAATCCAGAGTTAATGCGTGCATTCTTTAGTTTTTGTCCTATTTCCATATTTTAGTTCCCCTTTCGTTTTCATAATAGTATATAGGATATAAAATATCTATACAAGCTGTTTGACAAGATGTTTTTTTTGATGTAAAAATTTTTTTACATTCTCCCAATTTGTATTTTTTAAATAGCCTAAGAAGGAAATCTAACATTTCCATTATTTAATAAATACAAAAAAGTAACTGCCATACTATCTAAAAGTCAGCAGTTACCTTGTGCGTGACAAAGTAACCAAAGAACATTTAGGAATAAAAGAGTATACGGCATGCGCCCCACGAGTATCGGTTCGTCGCTTCATTCTTAAAACACTACCACTTTTTGGGTTGGTGATGAAGATAGCTTTGATTTTTGATGTTTCGCTCGCGATGCTCGAATGATACATCAAGGAGAAGTTATTGTGTTTGTAAAAATGATAAATTTGTTTTGAACTGTAGTCAATAATCTGGACACGAAAGTACGAAAATTAGGTAAGATAAAAAGATTTTTCAAACTGAATAGGGGATAAAAATTAATAGTAGAATGGATACAGTTTCTATTATAGAACCCATATATATAATCAAATAGATGTATTTTAGCATCATCAAAATCTAAGTAATATCTAAGATAGACCTCTTTTTTTAAAGAGACATGAAAAAATTCCATGACTATGTTTGATGGTTTACGGTTAATGTTATCATAGTAAGTATTTCTAGCTATCTTTAATACTTTGCATAAAAGTTTTATATTATGATTATTAGATAATCTTTTTATAATAGCTATTTTTTCTTTATTATTTTGTAAATATAGTCATTGCTTTTTTAATATATTATTTTCTTCCTCTAAAAGAGCAAGTTTCTTTTGCAGTTTTAATTTCAGCAACAGTTAAAGTCTCTGAACCTGAAACTTTATTTTTAGTACATAAAAAATAGGCTTAATGAATAGATTTCATTGTAGCGTATATATGGAGCTGTTATAATATCGATATGATGAAATCGACGAATTAAAATTTATTAACCAGAATAAGGCAGATATGTTGAGATGGATTATTATAATTGGATTTACTGTAAAATATTATTGGTATCAAATAGGAAACGAAGATTTTTATTTTATTTCTTTTCGACGATTTCGTACAATCTGGAAAACCATAAATGGGGAAGTAAATTTCCAGTCATTATGAATCAATTGTATCAAGGAGAATTAAAAATTACCAGTATTCCTATGACAATAAAAGAGTTATAAAGCATAAAGCAATGATTGGCAAAATTGCTACCTGATAAGAAGATATGGGATATAGAAAACTTATCTTCTCTATCACCTTAAGGAACCAATATCAGCGATGATATAATGAGTGGAATCAAATGATTTATGAACTCGAAAATCTAAAAACTAAAAAACATGTATGAAAAAAGAGATAAATGGTTTATCAGATTAGCTTTTCTATTTTGGGCGGTATTGCTGTTTATTTATGTGAACATAGTAATTCCATATGTAAAATCAACAATTGGCTTTTTAGGCATTATTGTTGGTATTGATGTTATCACTATTATTTATTTCTTTACCATATTCTTTGTTTTAATGCGTAGAGGACGTCAGTTTAGAAAAATGAATAACGATATTGTAAAGGAATATTAAGAAAATAAAAATGGAGAATTCTTTTTATAAAAACTTCTTGCAATAGATATGAAGCCTAAAGATATGAATGATGAAATGACATGGTATCTCAATATTGCAACAGTATTTAATGTATTAGGTAAACGAAATGAAAGTATTGCTTTATTTAAACAATTAGAAGAAGTTGCAACAGAAAAAGACAAAGAATTTATTCAAAATAGTATTAGATTTGTCCAAGAACAATAAAAAAACAATGTTAAACATATTTGTATTTCAGAAAATTTTATACCCGTACTCACAAAGTAGTTAGTCTTAGGATTGACTGCTTTTTTCATACCCAGAAATGAGTGATTAATTGCGTTAATTCTTTTTACGAGGACATGGTACAGCGAGACTGGCAAAACTTTAACGTCGGAAGAAAGATAAGAACAGTTAATAAAATCTGAAAGAAAGATTTTTAATACACCTGCTATTCTTGTGGGTATACACATAGGAAGAGGGACAATGAATAATGATATGAACGAGGATAAGCAAATATAAGTATTGTATTGGGGGATATGTAATATAGTTAATACCGTTTTGGTAATATGTCAATTGAGTGGAGTATCCAAAGTATAATTTTTGAACAAAATTCTTAATAATTATCTTAAATTTAATATTGACTTTAATTTTATTTATGTTATATTAAATATAATTAAAAAATAAATGAAAGGGGGAATTAAAATAGATATAGATAAAATCCCACAATGGATACTTGCGTTAGAGCAGGAAGATGCCGCCTTTTTAAAGAACTTCATTTTGAAATCTGGGTCTTTGAAAGAAATCGCAAAACTGTATGAAGTTTCATACCCAACAGTTCGTTTACGGTTAGACAAACTTATACAGAAAATTGAGATAAGCGACCATAAAGAGGAAGAACCATTTTCCACATTTATCAAGGGGCTTGCAGTTGACGCTCGAATTGATTTAGAAACTGCAAAACTCATCATTGAAAAATATAAACAGGAAAGGAAATGAAGACTATGTTACCTAAAATTCTCTGGAGTATTGGTGCGATTGCCATTACACTTATCATTACCGGCAGTCAGAAATATTTAAGCACAAGAAAGATTTGGCAGTTAGGTGCGATTGTTCCTATACTTTCACTTGTGGTTATGGTTGCCTTGTATTTTTACATGAAACTTACACTTACTGCTAAATTTATTATACCTTGCACAATTATTATTGCACTGGAATTTTTTATTTGGATGGATGGTAGACATCAGTACCGTAAATCAGAACTTAACCGTATGAAAGCAAAAGATATTTAATAATATAAAACCCAGCTTTAGCAGTTAAAGGTCAATATGAGCGGGCTACACCTGTTGTTGATAGCCACACAGGATTTTTCAGTTGGGCAGACAAGGGGCGACAGCAAAAAATGCTGCCGCCCCTTATTATCATTCAAAAAATGGGAGTTTCCCATGACCGACTTTGAGGAAATAACATGTCCAATATATGTACCATTCCTATTGCAAGATTGTCATTCGCTATGCAGTCCTATATTATGTAAAATAACATCATACCACTTATGTTATGAAAATGACCGTCTATCAAAAAACAGTAGAAATCTTTATTTGATTTTCTTATACTATATTTGAAGATAGGAGGTGAGAGAAAATGCAAATTGAAATCAAGATTGATAGTAGTTGCAAGGAAACCAAAATTATTGTGGTTACTGACAAGATAACAGATGAAATAAACACACTTGCTAAAAAACTTGCCCAGGATACTCCACAGCTTCTTGCAGGGCTTCAAGGAGATATATTAAAAGTATTAGACCAACATGATATTATCCGTCTTTATTCGACAAATGGAAAAGTGTACGCAGAAACAGAAGAGGGGGAGTACCAGCTTAGATTGCGGTTATATGAACTTGAGGAACGCCTTAACAAAGACGATTTTGTCCGTATTTCTAACTCGGAAATTATCAACTTAAAAAGAGTTAAAGGGTTTGATTTGAGCTATACTGGAACAATTTGTGTTTCCTTTCAGAATGATACTGTTACATATGTATCAAGGCGATATGTCAAGAAAATCAAGCAAGTATTAGGAATATGAGGGTGATATTATGAAGAAAAAAGTAGCTATTCGATGCCTAATTGGTGCACCAATTGGATTAGTAATTAGCAACCTTATTGCTATCGTTGTTTCGTTGATTGTGGGAGATGGAAGCTTTTATGCAGTTGCTCCTGAATTGATTGCAGATTACGGGACAGAAATCAATGCAGTTTTGTTGCAAACAATCTGTTCGTTATTATATGGTGCGGCATGGGCAGGTGCTTCTATTATTTGGGAAGTGGATAATTGGAGTATTCTTCGACAAACAATAACACATTTAATTATATGTTCTCTTTGCACATTCCCAATTGCGTATTTTATGCGTTGGATGAATCACAGTGTTTTCGGTATTTTAAGTTATTTTGGAATCTTCTTTGCAATTTACTTTATCATTTGGATGTCGCAATATATGGCTATTAAAAAGCGTATTCAGCAGATAAACAGTGAGATTCAGAAGAACAACTATATGGATAAGTAAGTGTCCAAAGCAATATCAAACCCAGCTTGAGCGGTTAACGGTTGGTATGAACGGGCTACACCTGTTGTTGATAGCCACACACGGTTTTTCAGTTGGGCAGACAAGGGGCGACAGCAAAAAAATGCTGCCGCCCCTTATTATCATTCAAAAAATGGGAGTTTCCCATAACCGACTTTGAGGAAATAACATGTCCAATATATGTACCATGCCTATTGCAAAATTGTCATTCGCTATGTATCAATAGATGCAGTACAGAGACTACTTTCAAGGTGGAAATGGGGAATCTGCTTTGAATATATGGCAGAAGAAAAGTTTTACCCGTTCTCACAATGTGTATTTACTATTCAGACCCGGAGCATTGTGAAGAATATCTGTTTACAGTCTGCGGTACGACCATCATGATGAACAGTGCCACTATTGCATATATAGTAATAAATCAAAATAATGATAATAAATTGATAAAAGAAATTTTTATTTTGTTAATTTCAGATTTATGTACATCGGACTTATTTTCAACAAATAGTATCCACAAACAATAATCATCAAAACAGTGACTAAAAAATAGAGCCGTGTGAAATATGCGGATAACACAGTTTACTCTTGCGACATTACTGATTGCTTGCGTAACTGATAAATCTTTTCGTGTAGTTTCATAGTATGCCCTAATTTTGGTTGCGATAAGGTGCTATATAACGACCAAAAGTGTAAGAAGAGATTTTCTATCTGTCGCCATTTTTACGCTAATATACTGTTGAATAAAGAATATTAGCGATGAAAATCATAACGATTGTGATACAATTATATATCTATATCCTAACACAGTAAAGCAACAATGGAATTTTTATTGTCACTTTTCTACTTTCATTCTTTTCGACTGAACCGAAAGTCGCACTTATTGAATCCCTCTGCCAGAGTCATTGTGCGTTTCAGTTGAATACCCATCATTTCGCTTGTCATAAAATCAAACCTACAGAGGTATTTGGCGTATTCAGAGCAACCCTCATCATGACAAAGTTTACAGACGCCACACTCATGGTAGTCAAGACCAAATTCAAAGTCATCTGTCTTTTCTATAACATTCACGAGCCAGTCGTTCTTATATTTTTTCTTGTATGTATTCTGCGACCATTTTCTGCGTGCCACCATGTGCTTTTGTGAAAAATAGCTGTCCGCACTGCCCATCGCCATTCGATAGGCTCTGGAATTCCGA
>JAHHTS010000086.1 GCA_020024475.1 Oscillospiraceae bacterium | reverse complement strand
CGTTGCCTATGCACACAGCTTATAAAAATTTAGGATTTGATATTAAAGATTATCCAAATTCTTATGAAAGATTTGCTAACGAGATCACACTCCCACTTCATACTTGTCTTAGCGATGGAGATGTGGAATATGTAATAGAAAAATATGTGAAGATTGTAAAAGAATATGTGTAGAATTACTTGTGTATGGAAAAGGAAATTGAAATGGAAAAAGAGGGGAATACAAACTTTACTGTATTAATGTCGCTGTATATTAAAGAAAAACCAGAGTATGCACGTGCATGCTTTGAAAGTTTGGAAACTCAGACAAGCAAAGCAAATGAATGGGTTATTGTTGAAGATGGACCATTAACAGAGCGTTTATATGCGTTATTAGATGAGTATGAAAAAAAATATCCGGGACTTATAAAGCGTGTACCTCTGAAAGAAAATAAAGGTCTAGGTTTGGCTCTAAGAGAAGGTGTTACTCAATGTAGTAATGAATTGATAGCCCGTATGGATACAGATGATATTTGTAGAAAAGATCGGTTTGAAAAACAACTATTGGAGTTTGAAAAGGATCCGGATTTAGACATTTGTGGAAGTCATATTTTAGAATTTGAAGGGAATTTAGATAATGTGCTATGCAAACGAAAAGTTCCACTTAATGATAAAGCAATAAAAAAATATCAGAAACGTAGAGACTCGTTTAATCATATGACTGTAATGTTTAAAAAATCCGTTGTCCTTAGTGCAGGGAATTACAAATCATGTATGCTCATGGAAGATACACTTCTCTGGGTTAACTTATTCCTTTTGAATGCTAAAGCAAAAAATATAGATGATTATCTTGTGTATGCTAGAATTGGAAAGAATATGTTTGAACGTCGAGGAGGATTTGCCTATTTTAGGAAGTATAAAAAGGCAAGAAAACGTGTTTATGCTACAGGTTATATTTCATGGTGGGATTATGTTTATACACTATCTATACAGCTTATCGTAGCATTGTTGCCGAATTCTCTTAGAGCGTGGATATTCAAAAATTTGTTACATGCAGACAGGTAAAATATTAATAAAAAGGAAGGGGTCAGTTTAATAACTATGATACCGAAGAAAATTCATTATTGTTGGTTTGGCGGAAACCCATTGTCAAATGAAGCTAAATGTTGTATTAAAACATGGAAAAAATATCTTCCAGAGTATGAGATAATAGAGTGGAATGAACAAAATTTTGATGTAAAGTGTAATGATTATGTTCGAGAAGCTTATAAAAGTAAAAAATGGGCATTTATTACTGATTATGTACGTCTATATGTATTATATACTATGGGTGGAATATATATGGATACGGACGTTGAAGTTTTGAAATCTTTGGATGTGTTTTTAAATGATAAAGGTTTTTCAGGATTTGAAAATGAACGCAGTGTTCCTACGGGAATCATGGGGGCTGAAAAAGGAAACTTGTTGATTAAAAGATTACTTGATGGTTATAATAATAGACATTTTCTGATAAACGGCGAAATGGATTTGTCTACAAATGTTGAATCAATAACCAATTATTGTGTAAGTAGAGGATTATTATTGAACAACAGTTTACAGGAAATAGATGACTTTAAATTTTATCCGAAAGAATATTTCTGTCCTAAAAATAGCCAAACATTGGAATTGAATTTAACAAAGAATTCATACACAATTCATCATTTTGCTGGTTCCTGGACAGAACCAGTTACAAAATGGAAACTAAAATTAAAAAAAATTTTGGGACCTAGGTTATGTGCGATTATTTTAAAATATATTCTGAAAGATGAGAAATACAGATAAAGATGGATAAAAAGACGAAAATAAATACGAGTGTATCTTTATTATTACAACTAGTAATGATTATTAGTGGTTTTATAATTCCAAGACAAATATTAACTGTGTTTGGTTCAGAGGTTAATGGCTTAGTTGGATCAATTACTCAATTTTTGAATTATATTAGTTTAATAGAGGGGGGAGTAGGGTCTGTCTTAATGACGGCACTATATCAACCGCTAAATGAAAAAAACAAATTACAAATCAGCAGAGTTATTGTTGCAGCACATCAATTTTTCAAAAAACTAGCGAAAATATTTCTGATATATCTCATAATTGTGTCAGTAGCGTATCCTTTGTTAGTTAAAACATCATACAATTACGGTTACCTCTGCAGTCTTACATTGATTCTTGGAGTAACATTATTTGTTCAGTATTACTTTTCTATTACATGGAAAATAATGTTACAAGCCGATCGAAAAGTTTATGTGTCATCTGGGGTACAAATTATAGTGATTGTGTTGAATACAATATTAACAATGGTTGGAATAAAGATTTTTCCGTCAATACATTTTGTTAAATTGATTGCGTCGTTAGCATTTATTATACAGCCAATCATATATGATTTTTATGTTAAAAAAGAATATAGTATTGATTTATCAGTAGCAGCAGATACAAGTGCAATGAAGCATAGATGGGATGGATTTGGAATTAATTTAGCAGCTTTTCTAAATGGTAATACAGATGTCATTGTATTAAGTGTTCTATCAACATTGTCCAACGTCTCAATATATGGTGTTTATAATTTAGTTGTTATGGGAATTAAAAGTATTATAACCGCAATTTCAGCTGGAATTACACCAAGTCTAGGAAAATATTATGCACTAAACGATACAAAATCTTTAAATAGTGCACTTGATAAATACGAAAACATAATCTTTTATTTAACATTCTCAATTTATTCTTGTGCGATTTTGCTCATTATACCATTTGTCTTAAATTATACGAGTGGAGTCCATGATGCTAATTATAATCAACCATTTTTTTCAATTTTACTAATTCTTTCGTATGGTATGTTTTGTTTACGGGAACCATATGTAAATATGTCTTATGTCGGGAATGCGTTTAAAGATATTAGTAAATATGCCTATATTGAGGCTGGTATTAATATTGTTTTATCGGTGTTATTTGTTTATTATTTTGGAATTAATGGGGTTGCATTAGGCACACTTTCATCAATGTCTTTTAGAACAATTTGTCAAGTCATATATCTGAAAAAACATATACTTTTTAGAAGTCCTAGAATTTTTCTATATAAGTTTGTAGCATATTTAATTGGCTCCATATGTGCTATTTGTTTTGTGGAATGTTTGGTTAAAACAAATATGATTCAGACGTGGAGTGATTGGATTCAAAAAGCCATAGTTGTATCAGTTTTGGTATTTTCAATAAATGGATTTGTTGTACTGATAACAAGAAAAATAGGGAGGGAGCATGAATGAATACGAATTGTCTAAAGAATCCTTGTAAATTCATTCAAGAAAATTTGATTATTTTAATTAGTTTTTTTTCTTGTACAGTTTTTTTGATTACAGACTTGGGATTCAACATTACTATTTATGCAGGTATTTTTGCGCTAATTACAGGATTAGCTTTTGTTTATATATTTTTTAAAGACAGACATAAAATAATTCTAACAAACAAATGGCCAATTTTAATTATGCTAGGAATTACATACATAACATCTTTAAATGGGTTTGATTTGGCAGACAGAACAAAAATTTATTATCTGATAATGTCATTCATTGCAGCAATGCTAGTATCTATTACAGAAATATCCTATAAGCAATATGAAATTGTAAAAAAAATCTTTTTAATTGCAGGTGGGGTAATTTCTACACTAATTTATTTTAATTTCTTTGCACCAAATCTTTATGAAAAAATTGTGCTTCCTATGCTAACAACTGATGCGGCAAATGAAGTAAGACGGCTTCTAGAAGAAGGGTATTCTATTTGTGTAAATAGCGATATAGCGTATACATTGTTAATCATAATTTTTGCATTGTTTTTTTTATTGTTTGATGAAATAAATAAACCTCATCCTTTCATAATTATCTATATGGTAGGTGGAATTTTGATTTCGCAGAGAAGAACTGAATTGATCTTTACGATTGCAACAATATTTTTGGTTTATTTGATATACATTACATTAGTAGAAAAGGAATTTTTACAACGACACAAAAAGATTGTCTTCAGTTTAGTGGCTTTTTCTAGTGTGATTTTAGTAGTAGGAATTTTGGTATTTATATTTATACCAGAAGATTTAGATTCTTCTAATAGGATTGTGATGACGATATATGATTTGCGATATCATGGAGATGTTTTAAATGGGAGAGGTGTGCTATATAATCTCGCAATAGAAATGATAAAAACAGACCCTATATGGGGAATTGGTTGGATGAATTTTTCAAAATACGCTGCTTTAACTGGTAATACGCTAGTACGAAATATTCATTGCGTTTATTTACAATTGATATTAGAGTGTGGAATAGTAGGCGCAGTGATTTATATTTTATGTGGAATTTTTTTGGTGAAAAAAATTATTGAAGTCGTAAAATCATCAAATGGATCGAAGGAATCATTAATCTCACTAGCTATTGTATTATATTTTTGTCTTGCAGGTACAATTGATAATTCAGTATATTATCCATACTTTTGGATATTTTTAGGTATAGCAGTATCCATTTGTAATGTAAAAAAAATAATAGATGCGGAGGAAAAGGAATGAACATAGCGGTTATTTTTGCAGGTGGTGTAGGGACAAGAATGCGTACAAAAGATAAACCCAAGCAATTTCTTATGGTTCATGGAAAGCCAATTATAGTGCATACGATAGAGCATTTTCAATATCATAAAGAAATTGATGGAATTATTGTAGTATGTGTTAAAGAATGGATACCATATATGGAAGAAATGAAATACAGATATCGATTAAATAAAATTAAGGCAATAGTGCCAGGTGGTAAAACTGGACAAATGTCAATTTATAATGGACTTGTTTCTGCGTCGAAAGAATTTGGAGAAAAAAATGTTGTTTTAATCCATGATGGTGTAAGACCTTTGATTAATGAGCAACTTATAACAGATAATATTTTATCTGTAAAACAATATGGGGCTGCAATTACTGTTACAAAATCAAAAGAAACTATAATTTTAGTAGATGAAAATAACAAAGTATGTGATGTTCCGAGCAGGGAACATTCAAGAAAAGCTCAGGCACCACAAAGTTTTTGGTTAGATGAAATTTTAGAAGTACAAAATCAAGCTATAAAAGATGGAGAGCGTAATGCGATTGATTCTTGCAGTTTAATGAAAAAATATGGAAAAAAATTAAATGTTGTTTTGGGACCCGACGAGAATATTAAAATCACAACACCAGAGGATTTTTATATTTTTAGAGCACTTTACGATGCAAGAGAAAATCAACAACTTATGTGAGGTGGATTAGGAGGAATGTAGTGAAAGATTATTTACAAGAAGATTTAAAAGATATTGCAGAAGAAATCCAAAAGCTAGAAATTAACAATCAAACTTTTTTTATTACTGGAGCAACAGGACTGGTTGGGTCTATTTTAGTAAAGGGAATCTTAACAGGAAATGCAGTTTTTAATAACAATAACAAAGTTGTTGCTTTGGTAAGAAATCAAGAAAAAGCAGTAAGGGTGTTCGAAGAGTACACCAGTGGAGAGGATTTGGAGATATGTGTTGGTGATGTAAATGACTTTTATCAGTATTCTGAAAATATTGATTACATTGTTCATGCTGCAAGTGAGACCAAATCATTAAATATGGTTCAGCATCCAGTAGAAACCTTTTGGACATCTATAAATGGTTCAAGAAATGCACTAGAGTTTGCACGTGTAAAACGTGTTAAAGGGATGGTTTATTTGTCGTCGATGGAAGTGTATGGTCAGACATCAAAGATAGGGTCCCCGATATATGAAAAAGATTTAGGATATCTAGATATTGAAAAAGTAAGGAGTTGTTATCCAGAAAGTAAACGTGCAATTGAAAATTTATGTGCTTGCTACGCTAAAGAGTATAATTTACCAGTTTGTTCAGCAAGGTTGGCTCAAACATTTGGAGCAGGAGTTGATATTTCGGAAAATAGGGTTTTTGCGCAATTTGCCAAAAGTGCGATAAGAGGCGAAAATATTGTGTTGCATACAAAGGGATTATCGTACGGAAATTATGTCTATTTGTCAGATGCAGTGAAAGCCATATTATTGCTTTTAGTAAAAGGAAAAGCAGGCACTTCATATACTGTAGCAAATCAGAATACATTTATTCGTATTGCCGACATGGCGAAAATGGTTGCAGAGTGTTTTGGTCATGGAAAAAGCAAAGTGGTATTCGATATACCTAAAGATATAGAGTCTATGGGATATTCAGCAGATACTTGTGTGCATTTAAGTTCAGAAAAATTGCAAAGTATTGGATGGAAGCCTAAATATGATTTAAAAGAAAGTTATAGAAGAATCATTGGATATTGGATGCAAATAGGAGTTAAATAAATGATCAATACGGTTAGGATAAAAAGAAAAATATTGAAACTACTATATGTGTTTCCAATAGAAAAAAATAAGATATTTTTCTCTTCATATGAAGGAAAGCAATACACCTGTAACCCTAAATATATTTTTGAAGCAATGTGCGAGAATAAATGTTTTGATCAATATAAATTTGTATGGGAATTAAATGACAAAACTTTATCAAAGAATATACAAGCTAAATATTTAAAAAGAATAAGCGGTTGTGTTAAACATAATAGTCCTTATTATTTTTATTCGATGTTAACAAGTAAATATGTGATAACTAATAGTGGTGTTACAGGAGCAATTCCAGTAAGAAAAGATCAAGTGAATATTAATACGTGGCATGGTGGAGGAGCTTATAAAAAAGTTGGATTTGCGAATGAGGATACAGTAGATGATAGAGAATCGTTAAAATTATCCTCTGATCAGACTGATTTCTACTTATCTTCAAGCGAGATCTTTACTGAAGTAATGAGAGATTCTATTTTGTTGGATAGAAAAAAATTTTTAGCAGTAGGGATGCCAAGAAATGATATGTTTTTTAATGACAAAATAATAAAAAAAATAAATTCTAAGATAAGAAAGAAATATTCTATATCGAGTAATGACTTTTTAGTTCTTTTTGCTCCTACATATAGAGGAAAGGTTGGACAAGATGATTTCGAGGGAATTACGTTTGATGTTAAGAGTTTGGAGAAAGCTATTTTAAATCGTTTTGATAAAAAAATGAGTTTGATGGTGCGGATGCATTATTTTAATAAAAAGCAATATAAGAATGATGATGTTATTTCTGTTTCAGATTATCCAGACATGCAAGAACTGTTGGCAGCAGCGGATATGCTTATTACAGATTATTCATCGAGTATGTGGGATTTTGCTCTAACAAAAAAAATGTGTCTATTATATGTAGATGATTTAAGAGAATATGAAGGAAATAGAGGTCTTTATACACCTATATCAACATGGCCTGGAATTGTTTGTGGAAGTACGGAAGAAATGATTAATGCAATAGAAACTTTTGATGAAAAAAAATATTCCGATAAAATAGAGAAGTATTTAAATGCAAGTGGTTCATATGATAAAGGTATTGCTACGAAATGTGTTCTAGATTTAATAAAACGAAATTAATAGACTAAAGAGAGGAAGTTACTATGTCATATAGAAAAAAAATTATGCTGGTATTTGGTACTAGACCAGAGGCGATAAAGATGTGTCCTCTGGTAAACGAACTAAAAAAACGTAAAAAATTTGAAACACTTGTTTGTGTTACAGGACAACATCGACAGATGCTAGATCAAGTTTTAGAAACATTTAACATAATACCAAATTATGATCTGTCAATCATGAAAGAAAAACAGACACTATTTGATATTACTACTAATATACTAAATAATATTAAAGGGGTTTTGGAAGAAGAAAAACCAGATGTTGTACTAGTACATGGAGATACAACTACAACATTTGCAACATCTCTTGCATGCTTCTATTTGCAGATTCCGGTAGGACATGTGGAAGCGGGACTTCGTACATACGACATACATTCTCCATATCCAGAAGAGTTTAATCGACAAGCTGTATCTATTATATCAAATTATAATTTTGCACCAACAGTTAAAGCAAAAGAAAATCTTCTTAGAGAAGGAAAACAAGAAAATAAGATATGGATAACAGGTAATACAGTTATCGATGCTTTGAAAACAACTGTGAGAGCAGATTATACACATCCTGAATTAGAATGGGGTAAAGGAAGCAGATTGATTTTTATCACAGCTCATCGTAGAGAGAATTTGGGAGAACCGATGCACCGTATGTTTAGAGCTATTCGTCGTGTCATGGAAGAGTATCCAGATGTAAAAGCGTTGTATCCTATTCATATGAATCCTGTTGTACGTAAAGCAGCTGATGAAGAACTGGGTGGATTTGACAGGATTCATATCATAGATCCTGTAGAGGTGTTTGATTGTCATAATATTATGGCACATTCATATCTCATATTAACAGATTCAGGTGGAATACAAGAAGAAGCACCTTCTTTAGGAAAACCAGTTCTTGTTATGCGGGATACAACAGAAAGACCAGAGGGCATAGAAGCAGGTACATTGAAACTTGTAGGAACTGATGAGGAAGTTATCTATCAAAGTTTTAAAGAATTATTAGAAAACAAAGAGAAATATGATGCAATGGCACGAGCTAATAATCCTTATGGAGATGGTCATGCATGTGAAAAAATTGCAGATATTTTAGAACGATGAAAATGAAAGGAATAAGTAGTGAAGTATGATATAAGCTCTTCAGAAAGAGATTATGCTATAAGTTTTATTAGAGCTGTCGCAATGATGATGATTATTTGTTGTCACATAATGCAATTTTATGAATTAGAATTAGCGTGGTGGTTCAATGTAGGCGTTCAAATATTTTTCCTGATTTCAGGTTGGTTATATGGGAAGAAAAATATTGAAAACAATTTAGATTTTATAATTATAAATTGCAAAAAGATTTTGATTGATTATTGGATATACTTAGTACTTGTAATTCCATTTTATATTATTTTTACACAAGATTTAATTGGTGTAAAAAAAATATTTTTTATGTTTGTAGGTGCGGATACGGTATGGGGATTAGGGCACCTATGGTTTGTGGCTTATATAATTTTGTGTTATTTTATAACCCCACTTTTGTTTGAAATATCCCAAAAAGTAGTGAACATTTCTCTAAGTAAATATTGTATTTGTGTCTTTGGAATATGTGTATGTGTTTTTGTATATGGAATTTGCTATCAAAGTTTTTTTCAGCCAGCGTGGATAATTTGCTATATATTAGGGTATTTTATTTCTAATGCAAATAAAACTTTTGATATATCTTTGACAAAATTATTGGTTGCATTATTACCGTTTACAGTAATGATAAATATAATTAAAATATACGTAAAATATATATGTGACCATAATTTAACAGGAGTATTTTTAGAAATTTACAATTACATAGAACCTTATGCACATGTAATGTTAGGAATCGTGATTTTTTTAGGATTGTATTCTGTGTTGCTCAAAAAGAAAATATTAAATATTGGATTTGTTAAAACAATATTACAATTTACGGAT
>JAHHTS010000085.1 GCA_020024475.1 Oscillospiraceae bacterium | reverse complement strand
TTTGTTTTTACCTTATGATATCCTTTGTTGTGCTATCTGCACAAATTGGTGTGGTTCAAAAGATTTCCGTCCTTTCATTCTCCCCTAGTTTAGAAACATACTTTAAATGATGCAAACGTCAACCGATAGAGTAATCTGACAATGGTAGCGGTATCTCTAAGACACAAGCTGCCCAGCTTGCTGCGAGATTGCTGGTTCTATACATCACATGTAATACATCCAATACCTCACTCAAAACCCATGAAATAATTTTTCTTAAATACAGATTTTAGTGGTCAAGAATTTTTGTAACGCTTCGTTCGATAAATATCTAACTGTAAGATTCTTGCATAGTATTAAATAATTATTATGTGAATTAAGTCGAACATAATTGTACCAATTGATATATTTCATTGTAACCTCGTCCATCATTTCCGTACTTGAAAATGAAGTAATATTATAAAAATTACTTATGAAAGTGTTATAAAATCTTTCCATAGACCAATTTTCATAAGGATAACTTGCCTTACTCATGCTTTGAGTTACATGATTATCTTTGCAGAAATGAACAAACTTCCAAGAAGTAAATCGTACTTTATTGTCTGAATGCAGAATTACCCGAGGACCGTGCTCCTGTTTCAAAGTTTTTTAAGAGTGGCTCTCGATAATTCTGTATTTATGTAATTACTATTCATAGATACTAATGCCAATCTGTAATACAAATCAATAATCATACAGTTGTATCTAAGTTTTTTATTTGGTTGGCGCATACAAGTAAAATTCGTACACTAAATTTTGTTTTTGCAATCAACTGTAAAATTTTGGTTTAAAAGATTGTCAAATATTTTATTTTTTTACCTACTTTCCAGACAGATTTAGAATGCATAACTACTGCACATAAATGTAATTCTTTATTCATAGTGGTATTACTAATATCATAACCATAACGCTTCATAAAAACGTGCATAACTCTATATCCTATAACACGGTTATTATTGTAATAAACATATTTTATAAGTTCAAAAATCTGTGCTAAGCGCTTATGGTATTCCCGCTTTGAATTCTTTTTATAATTGTAGTGGCCGTTAGGGCTAATGCTGAACTGACGGCATAGCCATCTTAAACCAAATATATTTTTATTATTATCTATGAACCGATACACCACTAATTGATTCCCTTTGAGAATAATTCTGCTGCTTTTTAGAGTCAAATTTCTTTCTCTTTTTTCAGTAAGAAGTTGATTTAATCTTCTTATTCCCTTATCTTTCTTTGGTTCTTATGTTGTATTTGTGGTATAAAGGCATTCTTCCATGTATTGGCTCACCCATTGGCTCAATGTACTTTTGGCAATATTGTAATCCGCAGCAATCTTAATGGTTAATTTATTACCCACCAAATAGACTTTTACTGCTTCCTTTTTTGAAGTCTTAACTATCACATACTTACATAATGATGTTCCCATTAGTTTGAATAATATGGTATATTATTTCAACAAGGTCTTACAAATTTAGTTTATCACTACAAGTCATGTAAATTATCTGAATCATGACATTTAATCAGTACATACTTTTTCTTGTTATCTGCATAAGAAAAAGAAAATTTTATCTCTAATTTATTATCATATATTTTGTTTTCATAAATTATCTTGTTAGTAATATTCTCAAAAACAACCGTTATATACGTCTGGTTACGTGGTGCTTATCTGTTAGCTTTATTAAAAAAGCTTTACTATTCATGCTTATAATTTAGAACCGCATTTAATGCTCTTAATACAGCTGTTTCCCCCATATTATTCTCACCAACAACAGCTATAATATAACTCATTCTAAAAGTTGCTTTCTTGATGGAGCAAAATTTCTCTATTCTAACTTTCGATATCTTTATATGCTCTCCTCTCCAAGTAGCTCATATAAGTGTGCAATCACGACCTATACATTTATTTCAAATAAAATATGCTATCTTAATGTTTTATAAATCTATTGTCTTAATAAGCAATCCTAAAATAATCCAAATACGCCTTATATTGATACTGTGCTGTCAAACAGGTATCTGTAAGATATCCCTTCTCATTGTTCCATTCTTTCAATCCACGATAATAGAACATCTTCAGATTATCCTCGATAATGAACGGAACGATATTGTATTTCAGACATTCCTTAAACATAATCAATATGCCAACACGACCATTACCGTCCTGGAACGGATGAATATGTTCAAACTTTACATGGAAGTCCAGAGTATTCTCGAAAATTTTTTCTTCTTTTCCGTTGTACTCTGTCAGCAGAGCTTTCATTTTATCGGCAACTTATTCCGGAAGTGCGGTATCCATACCACCAGCTTCATTGGGCATCTTTTTATAGTCACCCACAGCGAACCAATCTTTTCTGGAATCACTAGTACCATTTTTCAGGATCAGATGAAGTTCCTTGATAAACTTTTCTGTCAGTGTCGCTTTTGCATTATCAATAATCATATCAGTACAACTGAAGTGATTTGCTGTTTCAATCACGTCGTCCACATTCAGCACTTCTTTTTCTACACCAATAGTGTTGGTTTCAAAGATATATCTGGTCTGATCGTGAGTCAGGTGACTTCCTTCGATATGATTGGAGTTATATGTTAAATCAATCTGCGTCTTATGGTAAATACCACCGGAATATTTGCTGACCTTCTGCTCTTGCATAATATCAAGCAATGTAATCGGCTGTTCTTTCTTCTTGTTGGAGCGCTCCGGTTTTTCCGCATTTTCAGGAATGTTCCAAATCTTGCCGGCAAGAAATGCTCCTTTTACTCGTCCTTGAGCACAGTAATTTCTAACACTACGTTTAGATACATTCCATTTTTTGGCTATTTCACTAACTGAAAGGTATCGCATATGCTCTTCTCTGTTATCAATCAAAATTTATACTTTACTATGTTATAGTATACTAAATTATCGGCAAAATATCAAATATTTATCCGTGTATTTTTTTATTTTTGCCGTTTTCGGCATCCTTTGCTTTTGAAATATCACAATAAAATATATAATAGTGTGATTAAGAATTTTATTTTTATATAATTATGTGGTTTTTTTCATTTCAAAATTCCAAACTACCCTTATAAATTAAAAATCCGTTTTGCAAGGTATATTTTCTTTCTTTTTCAGCAAATTTTTAAAAGTAAAATCTCATTTTTAAGATTTACTGGCAATAATGTATGTGGTATGTACTTTGAAGCCATATTTCGCTTTTATGTACTCCTTTAACATTTTGTAGATCACTCATTCTTTGGGCTTGTAACTTTCTGCTCTTTTTGCAATATTATCAAACGGAACTTCTCCCTCACCTTCGCCAAATTCAACTTTGACTTTGATATGTCCGTCTGGCTTTTTGTGGGAAATCGGTACTACCACCTCAATGTATATAGGATAAGCAAGTATATAAACACCTTGCGGAACCCGTTATATTATTACAATTTTTGCATATTTAGATAATAAAGATTTAGATACTTAAATTTCTAATGCTCTAAAAGTATTTATTGTATTATTTTTTTCATTTCACATATAAGTTTATTGAGCATAACAAGTATCTCTGTTTACTTTTGTACATTTCGTATTCTATTTATATTCAAAAGTCAACTTATGAGATTTTGTTTTATTCTTTGTTTATATTCTACATCAAAGATACTTCTAAAGTAGTAAAGGCTACATACTGCTAATGAAGTGAACTCCGTAAGTTGGACAACCAACGAATGAGGTTCACTTCATTAATAGGTATATAGCCTTTATTAATTTAATTATTAAAATAGAACCTTAAAAATTAGCGAGAAGAGATCAGATAGTATCTTGTCTGATACTCTTTTTCAGGATTGTCATTGTTTAAGGCTAATAAAAGGATTGCTTCATTTCCTAATAGGAAAGTATTATAATTTTTTCCCAAATCTTCAAATCGCATAAAACAGTCATGCTCTCTGGAATAAAGTGTAGGATATTCAGGCATAAAGTTTCTCGAGACTAGAACATCTTGAGCTACTACAATTTGATCAATGGAAATTTTTGCCGTGAGAAGTTCAGTGTTATCAGAAAGGCAAACAATATTCCAAATAGTTCCATATTCGGAGCTAAATCCTTTGTTGTTCACGGAATACAATTTATCTCCTGATGATGCAAGTCCACTAATTCTTTAGCTCAAAGTAAGCAGGTCTGCTTTTTCCTTAGTTTCCAGTGTGAACAAATGCTCAGAAGTATTGTTGCGTATAAACAAAATACTATCCTTAAAAGCAAGTGGTTGCTGTGTACTCTCTGCAAAAACGGTAATCTGATCAGATGTAATATCATATTGATACAGCGCCGTATCGGTTACTTCCCCGTCCTGAATTACAACGTCATCAAAGTAAATGCAGTTATTCCATACCAAAATTTTATTAGTGTTTGGATATTCGTGTGAAAACGCATAAATCATATGAGATTGCTGATCCTTGAAACTATAGTAACATAATGTAAGAATATTAGAGACCGTATCAATTTCCTTATAAACGATAATAGAGGCATCAGCATATTCTAATTGGAATTCTGTATCAGGAGAAATTTCGATGAGACTCTGAAATTCTTGCGATGATACGTTTAAGAGCCCAATTTCCTTAAACACTGGAATAGGTGTATTCTCATACAAAAGAAAAAGGATCTCATTTGGCGTGATGGGAGCAAGTGGCGATGGCGTATACGAATGAATCAATTTGGGAAATTCCAGCTCTTGCACATCAAAGTATTCATTGGCGGAGCACACATCTTTCTCAAATTGATAGGATTCAATGGAAAGAGAAGAACTATCTGTGCCATCAGATTGTGCATTTTGCGATGTTGTACACGATGTAACGAGAATCATAAAACATAATAAAGCACATGCCAATACGCATATCGCAATGAGCGCCAACAGTTTCTTTTTAATTGAGATTACATCCACAAAGCTTGTATAAACTATTTATGGACATATGGTAGTGTAGGACAACTGTGTTCACCAGGACACATTTTCAAATTTACATATAGGCAAAACATATATATTCTTGTATTGAGTATACTTTTTAAAACTTTTGAAGTCAATAACCGTAATTCGAATTATATAAATTCATCTATTTGAAGCAAAATATATAATATATCATAATTATTAATAAATATCCCATATATTTTATTCACAAGCACCATATCGACAATTTTGTTTTTCTTCATTTGATTTAATTGAGTAGATTGTACATGTTCATATACTACTTGATTTTAAGTACAATTGATTTCATATGGTGCATTTTCAACGGCATAAGTTTTTATAGCAAAAGCTAATTCATCACATAAAGTACTTGCACCATCAATGGTGTTAAGCTATAAAAAATAAGCAATAGCTATCAAATAACTACATTCTGAGACAAATAAACTATTACAGTTAACTATTCCACTCAACATAATTTTCTACATCTTCATACAATATACCGTTACTTATCTCCTCGTAATTGTATGTTTTATAAACATTACTATCTTTTATAATCACAACACAAGGTACTTGATCTACATTTAATTCATTTAATACACTGTAAAGTTTTTCTTTTCTTGTTTTATTATCATAAATTGTATCATATTTATAAATTATAATATCATTCGCATATGCTATATTGTCAATTTTATTAGTTACTTTGTCACAGTATGGACAATCATCCTTTTCAATATAGATTATAGCATTTTTTTCTTGAACCTTAAGATTAGAAAGAGTATCTAATGAAATATCTGATAAGCAATTGTTATGGTGTTGAAAATTAATTATTGTATTCTGAGTATTAATCAAATCCATAGTTGCATATAATATATACACTGTAAATACAAAGGAAAATGGTATAACTATATATTTTGATACTCTTGTCAATTCATTTGTTGTCAAAAAATTATTATCCGTAAATAACACGCATACAAGTAAAACCAATAAAACAATTCCCCAAACAGGAGTCCGTATTAAGAAATTCTTAACAGTGCTTTCCATTTTAGGCGTAGGACCAAACAACATTGTTTCTTGTAATAAAGTATATAATTTAGAACCTTCAATTATACTTTTTTTGTCAGCCAATTATTCAGTCCAATTAAAATGGAAATATATATGAAAAGCCAAATATTTTTGTTTTTTATGATTGTTTTTTTATTCATTGATTCACCTCTGTATATCATCAATATAATTCCATACTATTATATTATCAAGGGTTACATTTTGCAGCAACAACAGCTAGACAAGGCACATCTGCTCTCCATGATTCAAGATTCCAAACATTCTCTTTTTGTATAGCAAAATGGAAATGAAATTTATATTGGTTATATAATTTATTTATATTATTCACCCACAAAACATTGTCTTGTCCTGTTAAATATGATCTCATTTCTTTATTGATTGCATCCCACGACATTTCTAATGTAGAAAATCCTGCCGCACTGTCTGTATTGAAATTCAATCTTTTAATTTCCATATAAAAATCATGATAGATTTCTGTATCTTTTGGATTATAACCTCGTTTAGAAAAATAATAAGTCCAATCTTTTGGTACATATATTCGAGTACTCATAGTTCCTTAAGTTTCATGCATACATTCAATAGTATCACTATTAACTACATAATTTACTTTTTCTACATTTCCGTTACAATCTGTTACATAAGATTGCTCCACCGCACCAATAAGGAAACCGTCTTCACCATAAATTAAAATTATATTATCATCAGAGCTATCATTTTTCTTTTTTAATAAATATGCATCACTTATGATATCAAGAACAATAGTAGTTTTATCATTTAAATGGACTGGGGTTTCTATTTCAACTTCATTTTCAATTTCTTTAATATTTTGGTTACGCTCCTTATTTGTTGCAAAAATTGAAATTCTTGGTTGTACTTTTATTTGAGCACTAAATGAACCAACTTCAGAAGAAAGAAAAATTGGTTTCATATCATTTTCTAATGCAAAAGCATTCAATGGAATAATGATAAACATAAAAGTACAGCTCAAAATAATCGCTACAACCTTTTTACTAAATTCATCATTGATTTAATTTGTAATTCGACTTCTTGTTCCATTGGAGTACCCCTCCTTTATATTGTATTTTCATTATAGCATCAAAACCTTATATTTTAAATAGTTTTTGCTATTCAGCTTAAAAAATCGTTGATTGCAATAATTTTTTAGATGCTATTTGTTTATTTTAACAAACAAAAATGTTCCACACATACTATTATTCAATACAAACACTCAAATAAACGACAAAGGTTACAAACATACAAAATTTATGAACCTATACACATGTAAAATAAGCACAGGAGAAAAATAACCTGCCTGTGCTCACCTTTCAATTAATTATCTTCATTTTCGAGAAGAATAACAGTCACTTTAGCTGTTTTTACAATATTGTTAATTTTGAAGTCAGACATAAAGAATCTAGCTTACTATAACATCAAAACTATACTTTTTTTGAGTCTCGATTACTATTTATTAAATGTGATTTCGTAAACTCTTGCAATAGAGTTTTCATAAGTTTTTGCTTCTTTTCTTATTTTGTGTAAACTGAGTATACCACCATATTGATATACACTTGCGATTGCAAATTTTTTCATCATTTATTGCCTTTTTGTTTGTTCTATTACATCTTTTTTGAAAAATAACTGACTTCATAAAATTTGAAGTCAGTTATTCATCATAAATTTTTAAAGTTTAAGAAAAATATTATAACTTAAATAAACAATATTTAATATTATTTATATGCAACAGAAAAAAATTTAAAATTCTGTATTTTATATTCATGGTCAATAAAATTCTGTATTGAATCCAAAGGATTATATAGAATAAAGGCTACATTATCTTCATTTATATGAGTTGACAACTCTTCATCAAATATAAAGTTATCGTATTGTTTCACATGATTCCATGGTTCATAATCACTATTTAAAATAATATTTTTTGCATATTGTTCAGGAGAGTCTTGATTGTTCAAAGCCACATAAATAAACGCATCACAAGTACCGTTATACATAGTCATATAAACTTTGTCAACATTCAATTCTATCGCAAATTTTACTGCTCCATTTTCGTCCGCAGAAACTTTAGACCCTGCTGGTTCAGGAAATACAACAAAGTAAGCATACATGAACATTACAAGACTAATCGAATATAATATAGGGACAATAAAAACTGAAGGTTTTGATTTTCTCATAAGATTAGCGATAGAAAAACCTATGAAAAGCGGTAATACTGATGCGAAATTTACAAAAATCCATAAACCACTATGATTTACGGATCCTAGCTGAATAAAGCATCCTAAAGTGAAAAATAACAAGATATAATATTTGTTAAAATTCTTTAAAGTGGATAAAAATCCATAGATAAAAAATACCGCCGAGAACAAATACATCAAAGAAAATTGCGGAAGGACAACAAGTCTATTTGACGGAGAAAACAGATATTGAAAAATAGAAGTGATATTTTTAAATATATTTATGTCAATATCGCCTGACCTGAAATGCTCCATATAAGGAATAGTTATAAAATTTGTTTTTAATGGTGGAAATCCTAAAGTATTAACAAGAACAAAATATATCATAGGCAAAGCTATCAATGCAAGAATAATGTTGGCTGGTATAAATATTTTGTAATTGATTTTCTTTGTAAAAAATATATACAAATATAATAAAATAATGAAGCTAAACATCAGTATATTTGTAGGTGCATAAGTGTATAATGAAATCCCCGTAAAAACGCAAAACATATAAAACATATTGTTAATTTTACCATTTTCATCAAATGAATACACTAAAGTACAAATGGCCAACATGACAAAAAAGGCTGATAAATTGCAATCCAAAGCCCATCGGCTCATCATAATATGCCATGGACTTATAGCTAATATACCACAACAGATAATGGCAGTAAAAGAATCGAAAAGTTTTTTGGCAATGAAGAATATCAAAACTATTGTTAAAATTGCAGGAACAGCTTGTGACATTCGTAAAGTAATAAGATTTTTACCAAATATTCTCATAAAAAATGAGGCAAAATTCGCCATTACTGGACTCTGTCCCGCAAATTCCCATGTATTAAAATAAACAGCATTTACTTCCCCATGTCTGTTAGTTCCATAATCAGTAAGACATATCGCATCATAGAATACACTAGCTTCATCAGGAGCTAGAGATAAAGGAATTTCATTTATACGATAAATTCTTAAAAAAGCGCCAACAAATGTTATTATTGCTAAAGATATATAAATAAAATTATTATTGTTATTAAAATTATTCACATTATTTTGCTTTTTCAGCGCAAAAAAATATAGCAAAAATATAGTTGCTACTGCAAAAATATTGACTATTCTCATATACGAAAGAATGTCATAGTTATAATTAGCGAAGAAATTGGATATCATTTAAATTATAAGCTCCTTGTCAAAATACAAAAAAATTATACCATAGAAGAAAATATTACTCAAGCTGATAAAATAATATTACTTTTACTATAATTGTTATATAAACGTTATTTCATTTAAAACAAATAGCTGATAATTTTAAGTCATATTATTTACAAATTGAGTTTAACAATAATTATTTTTATTTATTATGAGATAATGTGTTGTTAAGTATTTTACATAATTTGTATCACTTTCTAAACTTTATTTTAATTAATATCATTGGATTAGATATAAAAAATTTTCTAAAATAAATTTATTTTAAGCTCTTAATAAAC
>JAHHTS010000084.1 GCA_020024475.1 Oscillospiraceae bacterium | reverse complement strand
TCATCAACATATATTTCTTCTAATAATAATTTGACTTTATTATACATAATTTTGTCTTTATCGAATCTTAATTTCATAAATTTACTTGTTAAAGAATCATCATTCACACAGTAATGATAAAAACGATTAGACAATGTTCCTGCTTTGTGACAATTTTTTAAAAAAAGAATATTGAATAATAAATCTTCTGATATAAATTCTCTCTCCGAATAGAACTTAATTTTATTTTCACAAATTATCTTTCTTTTATACATTGCCATACACGATGACATCTCAATTAAATAATCACTTTTACATTTTGCTGGAGTTCCAATCATTCCTAGAATTAATTCGTATTTATTATTACAATATATTTTGTTCTCATATTCTAAATTATTTATTGTTGTCACTCCATTATCAACTCTATCATAATTACAGTAAACAACATCTAAATTATTATGTTTTGCATAATTGTACATTTCATAATACATATTCTTTTCAACATAATCATCTGAATCCAAGAAAGCAACATATTCACCTTCAGCTAGCTCTAAGCCAGAATTTCTAGCAAATCCTAACCCGCCATTTTTTTTATGAATCACCTTAATATTTAGATATTTTCTCCTAAATTCTTCACACATTGTTCCTGATGAATCTTGAGATTCGTCATCAACTAAAATAATCTCTATACGATCTTTATTTTGGTTAATTAAAGATTGTATACATCTATCCAAATACTTTTCTACATTGTAAACAGGCACAATTACACTAACATCATATCGGTAATTTTTCATTCCACATAATCTCCATTTCTTAAAAAGATTTTGATGAAAGAGCAATAAAAAACTATTATAATTAATAATACAATTATATTGGCTATTCCACCTCCGACCACCGCACTACTATATACCATGATAAATACTTTAAAAATTGTTAATGAATTAGATTTAAATACCCAATTATCTATTTTATTTAAAACAAATCCATATAGGAACATACAAATATAAACACCTATAGTATTAAAATTTATATAGAACTCCCCTATTATAGTAGGTGTGAGCCCACCACCTGCAAACGATAGTCCAATAGTTTCTTTTAGCCATAATGTAAAATCTAAATCTGGTCCAGGTTTTAACATTAAAATATTAATCAAATACGTATAACCGTGTTGAAATGGGGTGAGTTTCGGAAAGCACCTATATACATGATTCAAGTTAATTGATCCAATTATAAAATGCCCTCTAAACATATTATATAAAGAATCAATTGAACTACCTGATCTAAGAGATCCTATAGACAATATCACAACCATCAAAACACCTACATAAATAATTGCCTTATTAAATTTTAAATCTCCTTGTATAATCATTATAGCCATAATCAATGAAATCATTCTAAAGCATGGAGTTCTAAAGCCCGTAACAAATAATGAAATAGCTCCAACAATAAACAAAATACTGAAAGCCTTGCTTCCAAGATGCTTTTTCTTAAATTCTAAATATAGTGCTGGAATAACATATATTAACAATTGAATGCCATATATTTGAATACCATTCCCACTTGCCGCTTCAATTCTACCATTCTCTATATTACCACTCATTATTCCTCTATTTTTAATAAAATACATCAACGATAGCATTACAGAAAAAGCAAAAGTAATGATTAAAACATCGATTAGTTTTAATTTTAAATTTTTAATTACAATTCTCTTGAAATTTTTCTTGATTTTTTTTAATTTTACTAATTTAGCAATGTAATACCCCAAAAGCAATAATGCATAAGCTATTATTATAGAAAACGGATTGTAAAACAATTTAACATTTTCAAACATCATCATGAAGGTACCAATTACAATAATATCTATGAACATAACAAAAAACAATGTTAAAGCTGAAAGCCATGTCATCGAAATTGTAAAAGTCAAAAATGATTCACATAAAAATAAAATTAAGAATACATATGCATCAAAATGTTCTTGATGCATTATCGATAAAAATAGTAACGCAACAATTAATATTACAAAGCCAAAATTAATAAATCTTTTAACATTCTTTTCCATTGCTCATTTGTCCTGCGATGTCAGCATCAACAATTTCTTCACCAGTTTTATCTCTCAATTGTTCCATTGATGCAGCACTTAAACCATTATTAACTGTAGCACACATATCACAAGTACTACATTTATCTAATTCTTCTTTAGTTACTTTTCCATCTCTATAATCTTTTACTACTTTTAATTCATACATTGAATATGGTTTCTTAGTAAATATAGACTTAAATTTATGCCAGACTACCCAGAATCCCGGCTTCCAAATATATTTATGCATTGCCGGAGATACTGAACCAATCATCCAGCAATCTCTATCACAACATCTAACCTTACTTCTTACTTCTTCAGCTTCTTTGCTATTCCATAATTCATCCCAAGAAGTACTATTTAGGTTCCCCATTACTTCCTTATCTTTTGTACCATTACATGGCATAACGTCTCCATATGGATCGATAAAGAAAGTATCAAAACTCATATCACAAGGTAATAATCTCTTTTGACCATAGATATAGTTAATCAATCCATGATTAAAATAAGCTCTCATCCATTTCTTAGGTGATTTACTTTTTAATAATTCATTAACCAAATCTTCAAAATTTTTAGCAACCATTGATCTATCATGAATAATATTCTTTGCTTCAACAAAATAAAAACTATTGTGCAAAGAAGCTGTTGCAAACTCCATTCCCATCTCATCTGAGATTTTATACAATGGAACCAAATCCGATGCATTCTTATCCTGAACCGTCATACCAAAACCAACATCTTTCATTCCCATTTCACGAAGCACTTTCAATGTTCCATATCCCTTTGCATAGCCATCTTTAAGCCCACGTATCTCATTATTTGTTTTTTCTAATCCTTCAATAGAAATACGAATACCGATATTCGGAAATTCCTTACATAAATCCACAATTCGATCTGTAAAAAAACCATTTGTAGAAATTACAATACGATCCGATTTTTTATATAGCTCACGTACAATATCCTTTAAGTCTGTACGAATGAACGGCTCGCCACCAGTAATATTCGTAAAATACATTTTCGGCAATTTTTTTATTGTATCGATTGTTATTTCTTCTTCTGGTCTAGAAGGTGCCTTATATCTATTACACATAGAACACCTTGCATTACAACGATATGTAACAATAAGCGTTCCATTTAATTTTTTTTCTTTAGACATTATTTTTCTCCTTTTTTATCATAATTATTATTTTGTTGATAAACCATTTTGCGCACACAGAGAATAATATGGATTCCAAAATTGTAAGACAAGAAGTAATCAAAAATGAGATCAAACTATTCTCAGACAAACCATTGAAATTAAGTTTTTCTAACACTCTATATATAAGCATATGACACAGATAAATTTCATAGCTGATACTCCCATTAAAGTTTATTACTGGATTTATGAGCCCCCCATTTTTTCAACAAAGAAAATAAGATAAGACAACACTGCAAAATACTAAAGTTACAATTGTATTCTCATTTGTAAAAAAACAAAACACTTCAGATTATAACACCTATTGTCGAATAAACTTTATGAGAACTTACATATGAAACTATTTTTTCACGATATAAGTAGATTGCTCCTCCTACTATAAAATATACTGCATTAAAAATAAATTGACTTCTGCCCACATTAAAATATGCCATACACAAAAGATTATAAATCAATGCCGCTATAAACGATACCAACACTCTTTTTTTATAAAATTCTTCGATACCGATTTTTTCTTAACTATCTTTTCATAATATCTACACCACATTCCAAATGCACTCACTGTCATGAACAGAAACACTAAATTTGTAAAAGCTAGAATGATTTTTTTTAACATGAAACCACCAGTAATATAATTTCCATTAACAAGAACATGCATCAAAAGTATACCTATTATAGAATATGCTTTTATTCCGTTAATTCCTTCATACCTTTTACTTTTCATAACAATACTCTTTCTTCACTTTCATCGATATAGCGCTACAATTTTATGATAATATTCATCTATATTATCAAATTTTATATTTTTACAATTTTGACTAAATTGAGAAATTAAATTTCTATTTTCCCAAAGATTACTTATTTTAAGTTTTAAATCTTCTTTATTTCCACTTTCAAATAATTCACCGGTTTTCCCAACTTCTATCAATTCAGGAATTCCTCCTATATCCGCTCCCAATACAGGGGTTCCATACATTTGAGATTCCATAACAGAAAACGGACAATTTTCATACCATTCTGAAGGATATATAGTGAATTTAGCTTCTCTAATTAACTTTTCAAGAATTTCCCCCTTTTGAAATCCTACATTCTTAATATTAGGCACATTTTCAATGCTTTTCTCTAATGGACCTGTTCCCGCAAATATAAATTGTATATCAGGTAACTCTCGACAAACTCTAATTAGTGTTCCTATCCCTTTCTCTTCTGAAAAACGTCCAAAATAAAGAACATAATCTTTTTTTTCAACTTCTTTCCAGCTAACTCTATCTACAAAATTATGTACTGCAACTGTCTTTTTAGCAAAAATAGGATTACTATCCATTTTCGATTTTAAAAATTCAGAACAACATATCATTTTATCAATATATTCATATGTTTCTTTTCGTTTCCAGAACTCCGCTTCTAATGTTCCTATAAAACTTTTTACTGTAGACCCATGAATACACTTTCCTTTTGTGCAATTCATGTATTTACCACCTAAACATCGTTCACAATTTTCATGTGTATTTGGATTGTTGAGCATATGATTTGGACAAACCAATTGATAATCATGTGCTGTAAAAATAATTTTACAATCATTTCCCGTCTGTTTTCTCCACTTCACAATTTCAAGAATCATAGATGGAGTAAGCTGATAATTAAAATTATTAAGATGACATACATTTGGTTTAAAATCATCCAACACTTTACGAATCTGTATTCTAGCCTCTTTGCTATAAATTGTTTTTAAAGGATAGGTTAACTTTGCAAATTTAGAGCCCCCATGAAAATCCATATCCGATGTATACGCATTTACACGATTTCCAACGCAACGCCCTTCATGTTCCATTCCAAAATACTGTACCTCATGCCCTTGCTTGTGCAAATATTCTCCTAACTTAAAAATATATGTTTCGCTTCCACCGTTTGGATAAAGAAACTTATTTATCATCAAAATTCGCATTTATTTTCCTCCATACAAATTCAGTGTCTCCTGAACAATTTCATCCCAATTATATTTACTACAGATAAAATCTGCTGCTTGCTCTTTTAATATCTTCACGTTCTCTGTATTATCACATACCTTTTGTAATTTTTTTCTCAAATCACTTGCATCTGATTTTTTGAAAATAAGAGCTTTATCCTCCACTACTTCTGTGCATTCATTTATATCTGAAACAATACAACAATTTCCATAACTCATTGCTTCCAATAAGCTTAACGGCATTCCTTCTAAGTCACTTGGAAGTGTATAAACATAGGTATTGCTATACAATTCTTCTAACTCTTGTCCTTGTACAAAACCGGTAAACAAAATTCGATCATCGCCTTTTGCTAATTCTTTTAATTCATTTGCAAACTCATCTGTATCAGAACTTCCACCTGCTATTACAAGTTTTTTATCTGTCTGAACATCTTTAAATGCCTCAATTAAATATCGAATCCCTTTTTCAGGAACTAAACGTCCCAAATACAAAATATAAGAATCTTTTGTTAATCCATATTTTTCTGTAATCAATTCTGCGAATTTAATTTCAGGTTTATTGACACCATTAGGAATGAACCGTGTTTTTCTTCCGTATGTTTTTTCAAAATATCTTTGTACTCCTTCACTTAATACGATGATCTCATCAGCAAATTTTACAGCAAACTTCTCTCCTAACATAATGTACGTACTAGCAAGTTTACCCCATTTTGCTCTTTGATGATCTAAACCATGAATGGTAGCAACGCATCTTTTTCCCAAAAGCTTTGGTAGCCACAACATAGCACATGGTCCTTCTGCATGAATATGAACTACATCATAGTTTCCAAATGCAGCTCTGATTCCTCCAAACACGGAAGCACTCATTGCTGCAATTCCTTTAATATTTAATGTAAATACTGTTTTTAATTTTATTCCTTTATATTCTTTATTTTTCTGCTGATCAAACTCTTTTCCACTAACGTGATGACCACCACGGTTATAGCACGTCACATCATGTCCAAGCGCCACCATTCTTGTAGCTAACTCCTCTACTACAATCTCAATTCCGCCTTCTCTTGATGGAATTCGCTTATGACCAAGCATACATATTTTTAATTTATTTTTATTCACTGTTTTACCTCAATTTTCCATTTACAGCTACATCGATCCCTCTCTATGTAACACAGTTTTAACTGTCTTAAGCAGAATCCTAAAATCTAATCCCATACTCCAGTTCTTTATATACTCTGTATCCAGTTTTACAACTTCTTCAAAGTCAGTGATATCACTTCTTCCACTTACCTGCCACATTCCGGTAATCCCAGGTTTCATAGAGATTCGTGTACGATGATGGAATGAATACTCTGAGAATTCCGATTTCAAACATGGCCGAAATCCTATAAGCGAAAGGTCGCCTTTTAGAACATTCCAAAATTGTGGGAATTCATCCAAGGATGTAGATCGAATAAACTGACCAATGCCTGTCTTTCTTGTTCCATCTGACAAGATTTTATTTCCTATGATTCTTGGATCAAAATCCATCTTGAACATCAGGTTGTTGCTCATCTTATTTTCTTTCATCAATTCCGCTTTTCTCTCCTCTGCATCTAAGTACATACTACGGAACTTATACATCTTAAATGGCTTACCATTCTGACCAATACGCTCTTGTGCAAAGAGAATTGGTCCTGGGGATTTGATGTAGATAATTGGAGCTATAAATATAAAGATAATAACAGTTGCAATACATCCAACAATCCCTGCCAGAATATCAATGGTTCGTTTCATAAATGCCTGACGCATTGTCATTACATTAATGCTAGATGTGATAACTGTATAATCACCAACTTTTCCAATAGATTCTTTCCCTAGTATGCTATCAGATATTTGTGCAAGATTCATATGAACAGTCAGTCCCATCTCTGCACATCTATCTATTAACTCTTTTGGATATGCAACGCTTTTATCGACATTGAAGAAGACTTCATCCACCCAATTTTGCAAAAGATATTCTGCTGCATTATCTGCATTGGCAACTACTGGAACTCCACCGATTATCGTTCCATACATATCTCTATCCAATACAATGACACCTGTAATCTTATACATGTTGTAGTTTTTATCTTTAATATTGTGAACTACCTCTTTTGCAATTTTCTGAGAAGTAACAATAAATAAGGATACTTCCTCCCTATTTTTCATACGATGCTGTAAAAATCGCTTCCACAGTAAGCGAACGATATAAGTAATTACAGCATAGAGTCCTACCATTGTAAATAATGCGATTCTAGAATAATCATTTCCATCCTGCACTGCCACTAAATACAAACTTGAAACAAGCAACAGCATCAATACTTGCTTAATCGATGTTGCAAATTCCTTATAATACCCTCTCTTTAACACATTCTTATAAAATTCAAATATAAAGATAATTAAAAGATCTGCTAATTCTACAAAAATTGCCATATTACGATATAGCGGAATCACATAAGGATCCCAATCCCCCTGACGTAATACATACGACATGTAGAATGCAAGCTGAACGCATAACATATCTAAAATAATAAAATCAATATGCTTAAACCATCCACTTGAATTTTTCCTGTACATTTTGTATTCTCCTTCTTCATTCTTTTCATCTGTATACTCGATCACGTCCACTTCAAAAAGACCTTAATCTGCTGATTACAGGCTTAGTCCTTTCATTTCATGTCTTTATTAACTCCTTTATGTTGGGGCAAAGCGAACTCTTGAAAGCATGAGTGTTTCTTTTTCAAGTGTAAGTGCTCCACTCCTCCTAAAAGCTTTTATTACACATGTGTAATGAAGACTAAGCACCTACAAATCCCTTAAAATAAGGCTTTTTCTTGGTTGCTCTATTATATCTCTTTCCCCCATAAGGACATTAAAAAACTGTGGAAATTCATCAAGACTGGAATCTCTAATAAATTGACCAATTCCTGTTTTCTTAGTTCCGTCTTCTAGGATCTTATTTCCAATAACCCTTGGATCAAAATCAAGTTTAAACATCATTCCATCTTTTACACGATTTTTCCTCATAAGTTCAGCATTACACTCTTCCGCATCCATATACGTACTGCGAAACTTATACATCTTGAATGTTTTACCATTCTTACCGATACGTGTCTGCGAGAAAAAGATTGACCCCGGTGAACTTATGTATATAATCGGTGCAATAATTATTGTTATTAATACAGTTAAAATACAACCAACTAAACCACCAACAATATCCAATGTTCTTTTCATAAAAGCCTGTTTTATAGACATTGTATTGATTGCTGTTGTAAGTACTGTATAATTAGCAATCTGTTCAACAAAATGTTTTTTCCCGTTTAATTCAATAGATTCTGCTAAAAACGGATGGTGGGTTACACCCGTTTCAACTATTTCCTCCACTAATTTATTAGGGCACTCTATATTAGGACTGTGAGCTATAAGAACCTCATCTATCCATTCCTTTCCTATGTAGCTAGATGCATCTTCCATATCTTCGACAACTGGTATGCCTAAAATTTTATTGCCTTTCATATCTTCATCTATGATAATAAGACCTGAAATGTTATATCTACCAAAATTACTATTTTGAATATTTTTCACAACTTTTTCAGCCGCATCTTTATTTGTAACAATAACAAGAGAACGTTTTCCAGCATTCCCCGTTTTGTTTAAAAGATGCCTTTTCCATAAAACGCATATTCCATATCGCAATACAGCATAGATGCCAACCATTAATAACAAGGTTACTCGTGAGTACTTTTCCCCCTCCTGCGAAGCAAAAAGTACCAAAACGGCAAATAACATAATGAGAATCGCTTGTTTTATTGCTTTTGCAAACTCCTTATAATATCCTATTTTCAAAACATTCTTATATTTTTCTTGAAAGAAAATAACAGCAAAATCTATAACCATAAGCATTACTGCCATTTTTCGATACAAAGGATTTACATATGGATTTCCACCATTATATAGAATGTATGAAAGGACAAATGCCATTTGTAGACAAATCAAATCAAAAAAAATAAAATCAAAATGTTTTAACCACCCTTTTAATCCTTCTTCATACATAATCTCTTCTCTCCTTTTATCGTTGATCCTTCTATTCCGTATTTGAAGCAAACCCTTTTTCCCTATGTTACCGTTTTAAACTATCTTTTCCCTCGATATTTTGTTTTCCTTATTCATACTATTAAGTTAAGTGCCAGTTTTCTAGAAAATGTAATATCTGAATTGTCAGTAAAGATTCGAGGTTAAGATTTAATTATAAATTTCCCCACCAAAACGGCATGACAGAACAAATGTTGCCGCTCGCAGCATTTATTCTCTCATGCCTTTTCACTTACTATTCCCGTAATACTTTCCATAATATTTTCCGTAATATTTGTTTTCTTGCATATTTACTTTATTAAGCACAACGCCAAGGATCGGGCAACCCGATTTTTCCAACTGACTTTTTACAGTCTTTGCAAATTTTCGGCTAATCGTCTTTGCAGCCATTACAAGAATAGATGCATCACATTCTTTTGCTATGATAGCAG
>JAHHTS010000083.1 GCA_020024475.1 Oscillospiraceae bacterium | reverse complement strand
ACTTAAAAAAGTTAGCCATAGTCTACATTTTACAATAACGATGACAAAAATACAATTAAAATCGTAAAATATATTATCCATAACAAGTCGACTTTTATCATCCCATTTTATTTTTTCCTTTTAGATTTTTGTTTTAAAAGCGGATGCCTCATATCATATTCTTTTTTTCCAAGTATCGGCATTTCATAAATAAAGGCAGGAATGTGTTTTCCTTCTTTATATGCGCGTTGTATCAAATATTCTAATGCAGATGCATAATAATAATGGACCATCGCTTCATCTCGATTATATATGTTATAAGCAACATATCTTGTGTATTGAATTTTTTTTGCCAATTGTTCAAATGTCAGTTCATGATCCTTATAATTAGGATTTACACGCGTATAAAAAGATAGCTCTTCTACAAATTTTTTCTGGTCAATATTGGGATCTTGTATTAATTCACCTACTAATGTCCAGGCGGCATCATAATTATCTTCTCTAAATAAATTGATTAATTCTCCTACTTTCAGATTATAATATTTCCCATTAAAATCACACAAGGATCGGATATATTCTATAGGTGCGTAGGCAGTAGCGGAAGTCAGTTTGTTATCAACGGCTTCAGAGCCAAACAAAGTGCAAAACTTGTTATAATTGTCAGAAATTTCTTTTACATAGGGATTGTTGTATCCATTGATACATTCTACATATAAATTCCAGATTCTAGACTCTGTCAGTTTGCCTCCCATTGCGATTAACCTATCAAAATCTTTTAGAAGATTATGATTCCCTGATGTTTTTTGCATTCGTATATAATTAATCAGGAAGTCTATATCGTATTCGCCTTTCCGATAGATTTCATTTAAATATACAGAGCTCAATTTGGGATTTAAAGCACCTTGAGCATCAAAAAGGAAATCTTTGACTGGTTTGTTGCCTCCGCTACGATGGATTATTTTTTCAGTTTTAGGGTCAATAAAAATATAAGTCGGATAGGAATGTACATTATAACGTCGGGCTAATTCTTTCCCTTCACCTTTTTCAGTATCAATTTTTAGACAGACAAAATTTTTATTATACACATCGCCAACTTGTGGTAGCGGAAATACTGTCAAAGCCATATTTAAGCAAGGTCCGCACCATTCGGTAAAGAAGTCTATAAATATTTTTTTCTTTTCTTGTTTTGCTTGCTTTATAGCTTCTTCGAAGGAGCAATGTCGGAATATTATTCCATTTTCTTGAGAAACAGCCTGTAAGGTAGTAAGAATTAAAAATACTAATAATAATTTTTTCATGACTTTATTTTTAATTTACATAATTCCTTCAGGAATATCCTGAAGGAATTATCTTATCTGTCGTATTGAGGTAAATTTGGATGATAGTTCAGTATAATCTGATTAATGGGGAAAATATAGCGATAATCATTAGGTTCTAATGTAAAAGTTTCTCCATTGGCTTGGTGAACAACTGTTTTTTTGAATTTGTCCTCATAGTTTAAACGTTTCAAGTCAATAATTCGGTGAAATCCAACAAAAGCAAATTCCCTGCGACGTTCATTTAGTATATATTGAAGAGCTTCTTCATTGTTGGCAGCTGATAGTGCTACATTGTTTATGATACGATTGTTGCGAATATTATTGATGTATGCCATAGCGTTATCTTTAGATCCAATACGTGCTTCACATTCGGCTGCAATCAGCATATTTTCAACACTGGAAAATCCAACATTTTGGTCGCTATACAATACATAACAAGATTCTCCATAGAAATAATCAACTCGTCCCATATTTACAGTATCATCGGCATAAAATAAATGACGTCTTTGATCAACAGCATTTTGTGGAAGATCTTTTTGAAATACATTATCTAAATCCTTGCTGATAGCAATTGTCTTTCTGCCGTTTTGCAAACGAACAAAAATAGCCTCTGGATTAACATGTCTATCTACTAATTCTGTGCCGTCAGGTAATTGAACTCTTCCCCATGTTTTTCCTTCTTTGATGATATAAGGCTTTAAATCCAATAACTTATCATTGAATTTTAATGCCTTTTGAGCATTTATCAAGGCATCTTTATAGCGACCCATATATAAATATAAACGAGCATAGAATGAATATAAACTTGCTTGATTCGGATGATATAAGTTAGGCGTTGTTTCAGCTAAATTAGCGGATGCCTCCTGTAAGTCATCTTCGATTCTTTTATACACTTCTGCTACTGTTGCTCGTTTGTATGATTGAACAACAGCGTCTTCAATAATTAATGGAATACCATAATCAGTCGTCGCCGTAAATTCATTATAATGGCGTCCGTAGATATTTACTAAATTTAGGAATTCGAAAGCCCGTTGGAAAAGAGCTTCTGCGCGCAAACGCTTCTTCTCGCTATCATTAGATTCTGCTGACGATAATACATTGTTGATAACAGTGTTGAATGTGTAGATACGTTCGTATGCACTATTCCAAAGATAATCATTACTCCCCGGCGTATAGATTTGTCCACTTTTAAACGTATACAGATTTCGTTCATGATCATCTTGGTTAGTATAAGTAATATCTGCAAATGAAGCCGTATCATCCAACAGATGAATGTCGTCAGTCAAATAAAAAGCATCCGTACTCATACTGTTAGCCAGACTCTGACTATTCATTAATTTTGAATAATCTTCAAAATTTTCCGGTATTGTATAGCCTTTAGGTTTGTTCCCTAAAAAATCATCGCAACTTTGATTTAAGATGGCAAAGACAAACAATATGTAATAAATAAAATTTTTCATATTGGATATTATTTAAAAATTAAGTGATAAACCAAAAGTTATATTTGCTGGATAATGTATTCCGCGTGAAGGTGTAAGAGAACTTCCATCCCATACTTCAGGATCAAGATCTCTGCCATTGGCAGCCCACCACCAAATATTCTGAACCTGTACATTTAAATGTATCCCTTGAATCATGTATTTCTTTAATAAATGCGAAGGTATTGAGTAGCTGAGAGTAATATCACGTAATTTTATGTAATCTCCCTTTTTTACATGTTTGTCGGCAGCACTCCATAAATCTTTTGCTTTTACATTTGCCTGATTCTGAAACACAAAGGCAGGATTTATATTTGGATCGTTATTATTTTCAGATCCTTTCCAATAATTCATTAAATCACGATCTGCATTGCTAGTCCTGTAAATTGGATGTTGTGCGATAAGCATTCCTGCTTTAACATCTCTCATGACATGCCCTCCTGCATATACGAACATAAATGATAAATCAAATCCTTTATAGCTGAATCTATTTGTAAATGATGCATTAAATCGAGGATCATATGTTCCTGAATAAACAAGATCTTCCCTTGTTAACAGGTCGGCAGATTTGACAATACTTCCATCTTTTTTATAGGCTGTTGGTGTCCCGTTTTCATCCAATCCTGCATAACGTACACTGAATAATGAATTCATGGCATAACCTTTTCGGGTATTTAATTTGCTATAATAGCTGTATGCTGATTCATCAGAGTTTTCTACATCAATGATTTCACTTTTATTCCATCCGAAAATGAGATTAGATGTCCATTTAAAACCGTTTACATTGATATTTTCACTACTCAGAGAGAGCTCAATCCCTCGATTGTATAAACTCGCAAAATTCATTAAAAGAGAAGTCCAACCTAAAGTAGGATCAGTAGAGAAATCGCCTAGCAGGTCAGTACTTTTTTTATTGTAAAATTCTAATGAACCATTCAAACGCTGTTGGAATAGATTGAAGTCTATAGCAATATTGGTAACTTTTGTTTTCTCCCATCGTAGTGATGGATTTGCGGGACTCTTTATGTAAAAAGCATTTTCGTTGGTGTGGTAGTTGTTTCTATCTGCAGCAGCAATAAGGTAGGGACCATTTTCTTTGGAAATATTACCATTGATACCATAAGTAGCTCTTATAACGAAACGATCAAGCCAATTATTTTGATTTTCAAATAATACATAATGAGCACCTACCGACCATAAAGGTTTATATTGATATTTCGGATCTGTACCGAAAAGATTAGACTGGTCTATGCGAATACTTCCATTAACTGTCAAACGTTGCTTATAGGTATATGATGCATTCCCATAGAAAGAAACGTAACGATTGTCCACATAGCTGAATTTAGGTGTCATGTTATTGAATGAAAATGTACCATAGAGTGATTGTGTATTTCTTAACATTTGATTAAGAGCTAAAGCATCTATTTCACTATACACAAGACTATTGTCATCATAACCCAAACGGTAGAAACCATTTGATGACGTAACAACTTTTCTGCGTTCAGCACCTGCTAATATTTGTAAATCATGGTTGTCATTGAAAAGCTTATCATAGTTGACTTGCGCACGCAACGTATAAGAATGGTCGTCTCGGTTGGTTTGTAGAATTTGTCCACCTACTGGTATATTGTATTTCAATGTTTGATCGTTGTTTAATACCGCCGCATCATTGATCATTGTTTTTACATCCAACGCATTTTTTGTGTCGTATTGTTTTGTATAACCGGTTGTATTTTCAGTCTGATAACGTAAATTGACACTCAATCCATCAATGATTTTGATAGTTGCACCAAAATTCAGATTTAAATATCTGCTTTTTGCTGAATAATGGCGTGTATTCATTTCGTTGACAGGGATGTACGTTTCATCCATCAGACCGATTGTTTTCAAACGATCGATCTCATATTGTGATTTATCCTTGTACATCGGCAGAGGATTTCCCTCGTCATCCCTAAGCATGTAATAAGAGGATGTTCCGGTATCCAACAAATCCATTCCCAATACTCCGTTATCATAATCTTCCGAGGTATTACTACCGATAATACCGGCATCTAAAGCAAGCCATTCATAAAAATTGAACGTATTCTTGATATTAAAACCGATACGCCTTTTGATTTGTTCTTTTTCATATGGTGCGGTTCCTGTATAGTTGACTGAAAAATTGTATTTATATACTTCAGATCCTCCATTGAATGAGAGGTTATGTTGATGAGTGATTTCTCTTTTGCGCAAAAATTCTTTCACGACTTGGTCATATCTGTCATGTTCTCGATAAGGTTTCAATTTAACCTCCAATTCTTCCTCAGACATTTTACCGTCTCTGTAATCCATTAATAGTAATTGGACGTCATTTTGGAAGCGTCTCTCCTCATATCGATTGATATTAGGGAAAGTTTTCATTAACATTTTTTGAAAATCTACCAATTCAGAACTTGACATTTTGTTAGAATAATTTCTATCGGGTAGACCTTGTAACTTGATACTACCATTATAATTGACACGCGCAGGTCCGGTCGAACCGTTGCGTGTAGTGATGACAATAACACCATTGGCTGAACGTGCTCCATATATAGAAGCAGCAGTCGCATCTTTTAAGATTGTAATGTTTACAATGTCGGCTGGATTAAGTACATCCAATGGACTTGTTTGCCTGCCAGAAACTTCCGATTCTCCTTCGAATGGGATTCCATCAACAACGTAAAGAGGGGCTTTATTTCCATTTAATGTGGATATGCCGCGTATTTGTACATCTCCTCGGTGTGATGTTAAACCGGCAACTTGTCCTTCCAAGCGTTCCATGATATTTGTCTGCAATTTCCCTTTCATATCCTGGGGCGATACGATGGCAAATGAACCAGTTGCACGTTCTTTAGATATAGTCTGATAACCAGTAATAATAACTTCTTCAATCATTTTAGATTCAGACTTAAGAATAAAGTTATAGATATCTTGATTAGGTAATATTTTCTTTTCTTCATTATTACATCCTACAAATGATGCTACTAAAATTTGGTCTGGTGCAGTAGTTTTCAATGTAAAATTACCATCCAAATCAGTTGCGACACCTATTGATGTCCCTTTGAAATATACACTAGCACCTATAATCGGTTCTCCGTTTTCGTCTTTTACTGAACCTTTGATCAGTTGTCCGGCTGGAGTAGGTGTTGCTTGGGGCGTTTCAGAAATAACGTTTATCTTTTTATTGGCAGGCGATAGCATAATCTGTTTATGATTTATAGAGAAACAAATATTTGTTATTGCAGCCAGTTGTTCTAAAACTTTTTGTAATGTAGTTTGATCACAATCCAAATTAATTTTTTGATTGATATTAATGGTGCTGGAAGAATAAATGAAAGAATGTTTGCTTTGGTGTTCTAATTCATTTAAAACCTCCTTTAAAGATTGGTTTTTAGCATGAATGGTAATCATGCTTGTTTGTGCATACAAACCATTGCTTAGTGTTAATATGAACACTAACAGCAGCATAAATCTTCTGGGATAAAGACTTTGGGTAATTGGATTTTTCATATAAGATAGCCGTTAATTAAATAATACATACATTATACACACAAAAATGCAGATACCCTAAAACGATATCTGCATTTTCAGGAAATAAACATAAACTTAATACTTGTATAAAACGACTGTATTATTTTGTATTTTATAGCGTAATAAAGCGATATTTGTCATCATATCTAATATTTGTGATATAGATTCCTCATGAAATTTGGCCGTAAACTTTTGTTTTAAAATGTCCTGATCTTCCACCTTGAACGAAATGCCATGCCATCGTTCTAATTTTTTAAGTACTTCATTAATAGGTGTTTCATCAAATATCAGCCAACCTTCTTTCCAACCTAAGATCGGGAAAGTTGTCGACGGAGTATTCACTATTGCAATCTGTTTTTCTTCTTTCGGTATTTCTATTCGTTGATTAGGTTTGATTGTAATTTCTTCTTGCTTATTGTTGTGAATTCTTCTTAGGCTGATGTTTCCAGATAACAACAGCGCTGATATATTATCATCATTTTTATATGAAGACAGATTAAATGTTGTTCCTTTGACAATCACTTGCAAATTGTTTTCTAATTGTATAACCATAGGTCTGTCCGGATTGGGCATAATATTGAAAAAACCTTCCCCTGAGAACGTTATTTTACGAAAATCACCTGAAAATATACTGGGATACTTTATTTCACTGTCGGAATTCAGCCATACTATACTACCGTCAGGCAGGGTGATTTTACCTTTTACTCCTTTATCTGTATGATAGCTTAATTGGGTTGTTTTCTGACTTTTTAAAAATGTAATTTCCGATTTATAGGTATTTATTTTATTCCATGCGGTGAAACTAACAAGTAATAACACAGAAGCTGCAATCCAGATAATCGGTGAAATTTTACGTTTACGATATATTGTTTGTACAAATTGCCTTGCTTCTTTTGCAGAAATTTTTTGTTGTGGTAGAGTGCTTAGAACCCATAAATTTTTCAAGCGATTGTATTTTTCTTGGTTTTCTTGATTTTTTTCAATCCAATTCAATACTTCCTCTTTCTCCGTGAGAGTCGCTTGACCACTTATATATTTGATTAATTTATGTTCGTTCATCATAGTTGTTTATATATATTGTATACACTTATTGATGATATTACCCTAAAATAAAGTACAATCAATTAGTTCATCTGACAATAAGTACATTAGGTATAAAATTGAAATCGGTAAATAATCTTTTAGGCGGTAGCGGAAATGGGCTAATGCTTTTGTCATATGATATTCAATTGTTTTTATAGAGACCTGAAGAATTTGGGCTATTTCCTCATAGGTCATCTGTTGATCTCTGTTCATTTGATAAACCATTTGTGTCTTTGATGGTAATTCATTGAATGCCTCCTGTATAAGTTGCTGTAATTCAGTGAAATGTATTTGTTCAATACTTTCATCACTCAATGCGGATATATTGGCAGCGGTTTCACGCAAGCTCACATCGTCATAATATTTTCGTCCGATAATTCGTTTCCTTAGAATATTAAGACACTTATTTTTAGCTATAGTCAGGATAAAAGATTGTACACTAAGCTCTTTCTTTATGTTTCCACGTTGTTGCCATAGCGTTATGAATGTTTCTTGAGCAACTTCTTCTGCTTCATCTTGATTAGATAAATATTGTTTGGCAAAATATAAAGTCTTGGCATAATAATGTTGATATAGATTTTCAAATAAATCTATATCTTGAGATTGTTTTGATTTTTTTCTTATACCAAGCATTTAGATAATTTATAAAAACGAGTAAATGTACTAAAAAGATTAATTGACGATATAAAATTAATATATATTATTGATTTACTTTAAATCTCTAAAAAAATCGAAACATCTTTTTTAACCGAATCTTTGATAATTTTATTATTAATCTCTTGAATGCAATCGCCTCGTATTGCTGCTTCCCCAAAAGCCGTGTATCAATGTTACGAGAACGATCGACACACAGCTAGTCTTGTTCTAAATTCATCGAACTTACGTTGATATAGTACTAGAAGTGTAATTTGAACGATTGTGTTTTTCAACTTATATCATTAAAATAAATTATATCCCTCCCTATATTCCCTCCCTCTCAAAGTTATCTCAAAGATATCTCAAAGATATCATAAAGATATCCGATAGATATCTTTGAGATAAGTTTATGTACTATCCTAAATAAGTCGACTTTAAACTTAATCAAGTTATGTCAATAAGAAAGAGAAATGTAGTAACGGGTCGTCATAGTATTCAAGAAAAATTAGAGGCAGTTCGTTTGCATATGTATGTGGAATTAAGTTTCAACGATGTTTTATCCCGTTATGGAATTACTTCCACCACCTTTTCGCTTTGGCTAAAAAAATATCATAGCGAAGTTTTTCGTTTGAATCAGGAAAAAGGAATACCTTTATACGTATTAAAAATGCATGATGATATGGTCCCAAATGAACATGAAGAGCTGGAACGTCTCCGTCAGTAAGTAGCAGATTTAAATCGGATAAACCGAGCTTGGGAGATTTTGGCAGAATTAGGTAAGGAGCATTATAACATAGATTTTAAAAAAAACTTCGCGGCGACGCTATTCGCCGAGCAAGTCAGGAATCGGGAACAAGAAAAGGAAAATCAGAAAGAGTGATGATACTTTGCCGTTCATTCGTTTATCGCAAATAAGCCTATTACCGCAGTCAGCATCCAGACAGTCGCTTAGAACGAGAATGTCACCTTGTCAGCCTGATGGAGAAAATGCGAGATGACATGCTCCGCTTGGGTGATTTGAAACTTTGGAAGCCGTTAAACGAAAACGGGATACGCATAGGTCGAGATGAACTTTATGGCATATTACGACAATGCGGTTTGTTGGTGAAACGGTCAAAAGCCGTGCCGTAACAATGGATTCGAGAGGCTGGCATCTCCAAGATTCCAATCTGGTAAAGGGTATGGAAGTGACACGCCCGAATCAGGTATGGGTAAGTAATATCACTTATGTAACAACGCGTTCCGGATTTATCTGTCTGTCTTTGATTACGGATGTCTATTCACGGCGGATTATAGGATGGCATGCTCATTCCACCCTTGAAGGCGGAGGACCTTTACGGACATTGTATCAGGGGATTAGTATGACACAGGACGGCTCTCCTTATGATAATGCTATAGCCGAGCGAGTAAACGGCATATTAAAACGTGAATGGCTTAATGATGAGGATTTTGTAGACCAGCAGGAAGCGCAAGAGAAAGTGTATATCTATACAACAAGAGGCTACCATTCCTTGCCATCGACTTTAACTCTCCAAAGTATGTATATCAATAAAAAAGAAAAATCATAAAAATGTAATTGAACGTTTTTTGCTGATTTTGAAACTAAAAAATATTATAACAAATCAATTATTAATCAAGTCAACATTTTTCAGGAAAGCACATAATACGAGAGACGAAAAAGAGAAACTCACAAGCAGCACAAGTATAAAACGAAA
>JAHHTS010000082.1 GCA_020024475.1 Oscillospiraceae bacterium | reverse complement strand
TGATTTTCAACAAGAATTATCAAAAAGAGCATTAAAGAAGGAAAAAGAGATTCTGTTAAACTTTCCTACGGTTTATATTCATAATTGGAAAAATACAACAGATTATGAAGTATATATTGGTGAATCAAATAATATTGTACAAAGGACAAAGCAACACTATGATAATGTAGAAGTTGAAAGTAAATGGCAACATAATTTACAGACAAATAAAGCAAGTTTGTATATTATTGGGCATGAACATTTTAATAAATCTTTGACACTTGATATTGAAAATCGTCTTATGCTTTATATGATGAGCGTAGAACGTGTAAAAAAGATACACAATCTACGAGGTAACCCACAAAGAAGATATTTTCCAGATAGTGAAGTAGATGATATATTTCGGATGATCTGGAAAAAACTCCAAAGAGACAATCATGAATTATTTCCAAGTGAAAGTTCAATTAGAGATTCTGCAGTTTTTAAAGCTTCACCGTTACATAAACTAACGGAGGAACAAGAACAAATAAAAAGTTGTATTATCAAAAAAATATTTGAAATTATACAAACGAATAAAAAAAATCAATTGATTTTTGTTGAGGGTGAAGCAGGAACAGGGAAAACAGTTCTTAACAGCAGCTTGTTTTATGAGATTTTTTCCAATGCAGAAGAGCAAAAATTAAGACCATTAAAATGCTGTATGCTTGTCAATCATGATGAACAAATTACAGTTTATAGTCAAATTGCGAAAAAATTGGGTCTGACTGAAAAATATGGCGAGGTGGTCTGTAAACCAACAACTTTTATTAATCATCATACAAAAGAAGAACCGATTGATATTGCTTTTATTGATGAAGCGCATCTACTTTTGACACAAGGAAAACAGTCATATCAAGGGAATAACCAACTACAAGATGTTATTGATAGAGCAAAAGTGACAGTTGTAATGTTTGATGAAAACCAGATACTTACAACAGAGCAATATTGGGAAGAACAGAAGTTGGAACATTATCGTAAATTGGCAAAGACAGAAAACACTTATTTTGAGTTAAAAAACCAGTTAAGAGTAAGAGGTTCAAAAGAAGTTATTGAATGGATTGATAATTTTACTAAAAACAGGAAAATTTCCAAAATACCAAAGGATTCATTTGGTTATGAAATAAAAATTTTCAAAGATCCATATGAATTAGAAACTGCATTACATGAAAAAGCGAAAAGTGAAGAACATAAGTTATCTAGAATGATTGCGACATACGATTGGGAATATAATTCTAAATCTTCTCCAAATAATAGAATAAAAAAATATTGGGAAGTTGTGATTGATGGTTGGCATAAGCCGTGGAATAAGCAATTGGAAAAAGAACTAGATAGAAAAGAAAAAAGAGCAAATAAAGAATTATCATGGGCTGAGCAACCACAGACAATTGGAGAAGTTGGATCTACATTTACAATTCAAGGATTTGACTTAAATTATGCAGGTGTCATTTTAGGGCCATCTGTGAAATATCGAAATGGAAGAATTGTTTACGATCCTTCGGAAAGTTGTAACACAAAGGCTGTACGTAATAGAACATTATCAGATGGTAAAAAGAAAAAGTTTGGAGAAATTCTGATTCAGCATGAAGTACGTGTATTAATGACACGAGGAGTAGAAGGATTATATATTTACGCATGTGATAAAGAGTTGCAAAAAGCTTTACTTAGTGCAATCGATAAATAAATTGTATGATAGATTAGAGCAAAGGAAGAGGGATAGTTGTAAATGTCAATATAAAAACACTTAAAAGAGTGCGGATTTTTTGGAACTATTTAGGCGAGCAACTTAAAATTACGCCGCATCATTTTTAAATAGCCAAAAAGACATTCATTTGAATCGTGTAAAGTCCTGTATGCTCTTTTCTTTTCCGTCTGAGTGTGCGATGACGAATTTTCTTTTTCATAGGGCTTTCAATTCCTGAATTTTTCAGTATACTAGAAAGAGAAGTGTACGAGAGAACAATCTCGAACTCTTCTTTACGTATATCTTTGAAATGGAGAAAGAGAGTCATGGCAAATATTTTGATAGTGGAAGACGACGAACTACTTAATCACTTGTTAAAGTATACTTTATTACAAAGTGGGCATACAATAACAGCTGTTCTAACATTAAAAAATGCACTAAAAGAAATAGAGGCAAAGATATTTGACTTAATAGTATTAGATGTTAATTTACCAGATGGAAATGGCTTTGATTTTTACAAGCAATATAGAACAAACATAAATGCTCCAACAATTTTTTTTACAGTTAATGATATGGAAAGTGATATGATCAAGGGATATGAATTGGGAGCGGAAGATTATATTACTAAGCCGTTTCCAATACATGTTTTTCAAAAAAAAGTTGCTGTTGTTTTAAAAAGAAATAATAAGAAGAGTGATGATTGTTGGAATGATGGACAGTTGGAAATAAATTTTACACGACAAGAGGCCTTTTTAGACGGTAAGCTATTGGATTTAACACAGTTAGATATTCAGGTACTAAAAGTTTTTACAAGTAACCCAAATAAAGTTCAAACAAGGGAAAGTTTTTTAAATAGCATTTGGAAAAAATCACATAGTTCAATAAGTGATAGTGTATATGAACATGCAATAACTGCTGAAATTAGTAGGTTAAGAGCTAAATTAAAAAATCCAAAAAAGAATTATATAAAAACAATTTATGGATTAGGTTATGCATGGATTGGTGGGGGCGGAGATCATGAAACTAAAATTAACAATTAGCCGGATTACTAAAATTGCTGTAGTAATAGTTTGTATATTCCATTTTCTATTTGTGATAATGTCAATTTGGGCAAGTAAGTCATATGTTGTTTTTGGGGCGATTATTTTATCGCTAATGACTATTATTTTAATGTGTATGATGTACTACTGTACTAAGAAAACAATCAAAAGTTTTGCTGAAAGACTTGAATACATAATAAAAGAAATGTTAGAGGGGAAAAATGATATTAATTTTACAGAAGAAAAAGAGACGTATTTTTCTAGTGTGAAAAGTGATTTATATAAACTTTACGAGGTATTAAAGGCACATAAAACATATGAATTTGAAGAAAAGCAGAAATTACAAGAATTAATTTCGGATATTGCACATCAAGTCAAAACACCAGTTTTCAATTTGAAAACAGTTAATACTATATTACTAGATGAAATAAAGGATGAACACTATAGAGAATTTTTAGTGAGTAGTATGCTACAGATAGAAAAACTAGAATTTTTAATGCAAGCATTAATTAAAACTTCACGTTTGGAAATGGGAATTATTGAAATGCATCCATGTAAAAAACCATTATATATTACAATTCGTAATGCTATTAATGGAATCATAATGCAGGCACATGAAAATAATATCGATATAGAGGTAGTATGCGATCATGATATACACATTACTCATGATACAAAATGGACCGAAGAAGCATTATTTAATGTATTAGACAATGCTGTAAAATATATTTCCAATGAGAGAAAAATTGTGGTTACTGTTAAAAAATGGGAAAATTATATAAAGATAGAAGTTGCGGATACTGGAATTGGAATTAAAGAGGAAGAAATATCTAAAATATTTAAAAGATTTTACCGTTCATCAGAAGTAAGCTACAAAAATGGAGTAGGAGTTGGTTTATATTTGGTTAGAAAAATTGTAAATATGCAAAATGGAATAATAGAGATAAATTCTTGCTATGGAAAAGGAACTAAATTTGACATATTTTTACCCAATATATAGGGAAACTTCCATTAAAAGTAAAAGAATCCAGAAACTATCCGAGAGGTTATCAGATCTTGCTGTTAGCTATCGAAGGAAGTAAAGCCAAAGTGCCAAATTCAACAGAAAACAAAAAGAATTTTTCAAATAAATATAAAGATAATCAGAAGAATAGCTAAAAAAATCCATGCTACTCCAAACGGGGAAGTATGGACTTTTTTCATAATAACCAAGATGATTCATTTTTGACATCCAGAAAACCAAAAAATTAAGATAGCAAATTCCTTAAGTTTATGATGTTAGGCTAAGCCGGTGGTCTTACCCAAATATCACAATCCTGTGATATTTGGGTAAAAATACAAATTAGACTGTGAGGACAGTGTGACAATAAATATGTAAAATGGAAATAAAATATCGGAAGGAGATTTGAAATGGCAATATTAGAAACGGTAGGATTGAAAAAATATTACGATATAGAAGGTAACATAACAAAAGCATTAGATGGAATAGATTTCACAGCAGAGAAGGGCGAGTTTGTTGCAATAGTTGGTAGTAGTGGTAGCGGAAAAACTACATTTTTAAATATGGTCGGGGGATTAGATGAGCCAACATATGGAAAAATTTATATTACTGGAACCGAAATTTCCAAAATGCCAAAAGAAGAAAGGACAATTTTTAGGAGAAGAAAAGTAGGATTTATTTTTCAAAATTACAATCTAATTCCTTTTTTGAAAGTATATGACAATATTTTATTATCGCTAAAGTTAGATGATAGAAATGTAGATAGAGAATTATTTCGGAATATCGTTTCGGTGTTAGGATTAGAGCAACAGTTACAGAAAAGACCAAATCAACTATCAGGAGGTCAACAGCAACGTGTTGCAATAGCACGTGCTTTAATTAGCAAACCAGCAATCATATTAGCAGATGAGCCAACAGGAAATTTAGATAGTCAAACTAGTCAAGATGTCATGCGTTTATTGAAAGTTACAAATACAAGTTTTAATCAGACAGTGATTATGATTACACATAATAATCAAATTGCACAACTTGCAGATCGAATTGTTCGAATTGAGGACGGAAAAATTTATAATTCATGAAGGTGAAAATATGAAAATAGAGTATGAAGTTTCAAAAAATAATAAAAAATTCATCAGACAGCTGGCAAAACAAGATATGCGATTTGAGAAAAGTAAGACAGCAATTTCGGTATTTACTATAGGGATATCTGTAGCTTTTATTTTAGCTGTGATACTTGTTTTGCTTGGAGCGGCAGAAAAACATAAACTAACTCAAGCTGGAAAAGCACAAATTACAATGGCAATTACAGATGCAGAACAAATCAAAAAATTGCAGGAACAGCCGGAAACTGAATGGGTAGGTATAAGTGCAACATTAGGGTTTTCTTATCAAGATGGAATAACTCTAAATGTTTTGTATGAGGATAAACAACAAATTGAAAAGCAAGAGCGTATTAAATATATAGGAGAAATCCCCTCAAAAGAAAACGAGGTAATGCTACCTTCTCAATATAGTTCTGTTTTAGATAAAGAGATTAAAATAGGAGATTACGTTAATCTAGATATTACGGGAACTGGAACGAGTGAAAAATATATTGTGAGTGGAATAGCGGATATAAGATGTCTGGAAAAAGATTTCTTCGTATGGGTAAGTGAAAAAAAAGCGGAAGAATTATATAGAGATTCATTGGTGCCAAGAACAGCTTATATAAGAATGAGTACAGATTCATATGATATGAATATTTTAAATAATATGGGAATGAGCTTGGCAGAAAAGGCAGGAGTTATAAAAGAATCTGTTTCGCCAATTATGGACTATTGTGTAGTTATGAGTGGAGGAGATATGGGCGGAATTTATATAACGATATTTCCAGTTTCAATAGTAGTTTTTCTATTAGCATCAGTTATTGTTTACAGCATTTTTTATGCATCAGTTATGAAGAATGTTCGTGGATTTGGAAGATTATGTGCGATCGGAATGAGCAAGAAACAGATTTGCCAAATGGTAAAATTCGAGAGAAATATTTATTCTATATGTGGTATTTTAAGTGGAATAATTTTGGGTGGATTCATTTCTTTTATAGTCAATGTAGAGGGATTTAGAATAAAAAATTTTCTTACTGCATCAATTATTATTGCAATCTTAATGTTTTTAGTTATAAAAATAGCATTGTATAAACCTGTCAAAATAGCAAGTACTATTTCACCTATTGAGGGAAGCAAATGGATAAATGCATCGGGAAATAATTACGTTAGTAGAAAAATTGGTAACAAGCTGACAGCTACTAGAATTGGAATTATAAATTTAAGGAGAAATTTAAAGAAAACAATTTTAACAATTTTCATATTAAGTTTTGGGGGAATTTTATTAGTTACGGTTTCAACTGTTGCTGAATCATTAAGTGCTAGAAAGATGGCGGAATTTTATATGTTTCCTTACGGAGACATTCAAATTAGAATACAATCAGTTGGAAAGACGACATTTGATGAAAATATTCAACAAGATAGAATCTCAAACTTACAAAGAACAAAGAATCCACTTAATGAATCTTTAACTAATACACTAAAAAATATACATGGTGTTAAAAAAATAAATACAGAGAATGCAGTTAATCTATCAATAGAGTATCAGGGCGGGACTCTTGCCACAAGTGGTGGGACAGGAGGGTTAACCTCTGTATTGAATGAAGAACAATGTGCATTATTGAGTCAAGCAGTAATTCAAGGTAGCTCAGATTATGCAGAATTAAGTAAAAAGAACGGTATTTTACTTCGAAATGGGACCGCGGATCTACATGTAGGAGATACGGTTCTTTTGGAAGGAACAGATAAAAGTGGTAATGAATTTAAAACAGAGGTTCCAGTTATAGGAATTTATGATCAAAATTTGCAGCAAGAAATATGTCCACTTTCCTCCGGAAGTGATTTTATAGTGGTAGATAATACAGCCCGTAAACTTACTGGAATTGAAGAGCTAACGGGCATTATAACTGTAGATTATGCAAGAAACCAGGAGGATAACGTTAAAAGTCAAATGGAATATCTTTGTGATCAAAGTGATCAAATAGAAATGTATGGTATAGAGGAGAGTATTAAAACAAGAAGTGAAATCTTTGATGCAAAAACCCAACCATTATATCTTATTTCACTAATATTGTTTATATTTGGGATCATTAGTTTAGTAAATACATCTCTAACAAATTTAATAGTAAGAAAGAGGGAATTTGCATTACTAGAAGCAATTGGAATGACTGGTAAACAAATAAGGAAGGTTGTACTCACAGAAGAAATATCATATTTTATAATTTCTACGTTATTAACTTTGGTGATAGGAAACATTGGAGGTATATTGATGTGTAATTATTTAGAAAAAACCTCTCATTGTGTAAAACTGAAGCTACCGTTTGTAATTTCTATTATTTATATCGTGAGTTTAGTATTAGTAGAATTGATTATTATTTGGCGTTCATTTGCAAAAATGAAAGAAGATTCTATTGTGGAATCACTATCTATACAAGAATAAAGATAGGAAGGAGACAGAAGATGACTAATTTTGAAAAATACGAGATATATTTTAAAGTGTATCAGTATAGAACAAAAAAACCATTTCGCTCTAATATAAAGTCAGTAAATACAATTCTAAAAGGCTGTTTTCGGGGTGTAACATTAACGGATAAAATCAATCAGTTAACAACCCAAAATAGATTTAGGAAGGATGTCTGTCAATTTGATTTATTGATAGTGGAAATGAATAATATGAAAGATAAAGAAGGGAATCCTATACCATCATTTTTTTGAAATAGTAGAAAATAAACTAAGCGCATAGATTCATTTTTATGATATAATACAACAGAAAATATCTCAATGAGGTGAATGAAATTGAGTTCGATTTTAATTGTAGAGGATGAATCAAGTGTAAACCGTGCCATAGAATTTACGTTATCTAAAGAAAACTATACTGTCTATCAGGCATATACATTGAAAGAGGCAAACCAAATATTTGTTGAGCATGAAATCGATATGATTTTATGTGATGTAAATCTCCCAGATGGAAATGGATTAGAGTGGATAAAACAGCTGAGGAAACATACCAATATCCCTGTTATCTTCTTAACTGCATTGGATCAAGAAATTGACCAAGTCATGGGTTATAAAGCAGGGGCTGATGATTATATAACAAAGCCATTTAGCTTGTCAGTACTGGTTTTAAAAGTGAATGCGTTCTTTCGACGGAATAGTCCGGAGAAAAAGGACTATGTGGAATCTGGAGTTTGGAGATTTTATTTAGACGAGTTTTGTGCAGATGATGGAAAAACCAAAGTGACTTTTACAAAAAATGAATGGAAATTGTTACGTATTCTTTTGGAACATCCAAAAATCATTTTGTCAAAAGGACAAATTTTACAAAATGCATTTGATAATGGCGAGGAGTTCTTTGATGAAAACATGGTAGCAGTTTATATTCGAAGACTTCGCGAAAAACTTGAGAAAGATCCAGCGGATCCACAATATATCCGAAATGTAAGAGGCTTGGGATATTTGTGGAATCAATCTTGTAGAAAGAGATAAAAATTGAAAGAAAAACAAAACAAACAAAATTCAAGTGTATATGCGATTTTGACAGTGGCACTGATTTTTATTACGGTGCTATTTCTTATAATACGGTATGATAATTATGTTCAACAAATCGATACCGTGGCAGCTGTATTACAAATCGATTATAAAGATTCAGACCAATCTACAGACTTAAATAAAAGAAACATTTTGGAGCACTACGGGTATGATTCCTCTCGGCAGAACGAATACAAAAGAAGGCTTTTGCGGGATAGTATGATGATTGTCTTAGCCAATGGATGTCTTTACATTGTATGTATTTTTTGTATAAATAAATGTAAGAAAAATGAAAAAAACGCTTTTTCTTTTTTCTGTAAAGAATTAACAGAACAGATTAAACAGATACAGAGAAATGAGTCTTATGATAGATATGAAAATCTTCCTTATGAATCAGAACAAGTCCTACAACAGATAGAAGAATTAAAGCAGAGTATTCAAAGTATACGGAACAAATCTTTTAAAGAAGCAGAAAAAACGAAGCGATTGGTAACAGAAATTTCCCATCAACTTAAGACGCCAATCACAGCTTTAAAGTCTAATATGGATGTTCTTCAAAGAGATGAGATTACGAATGAGGAGAAGAAAGAATTTACCAATAGAATTGCACTGCAAATCATGGGTCTTGAGAAACTTACGGATTCTTTGGTCAATATTTCACGTATGGAAACTGGTATGATTGAAATTAAAAAGGAAAATGCCCCAATCTTTAATACCATTTTGGAAGCTGTAAATCGTATTTATACAAAAGCAGAAGAAAAAAAGATAGAAATATCTTTGGGTGGGGTAGAAGGACTTGAGGAAGTCATGATTCCACATGACAGGAAATGGCTATGTGAAGCATTACTGAATCTTTTGGATAATGGAATTAAATATAGTCCAGAAGGATCCAGTATCGAAATTTCTCTTGAGAAGCGAAAATCTTTCCTTAGAATTGAAGTAAAAGATCAGGGAATCGGAATTTCCAAGGAGGAATACCACAAAGTGTTTGGACGTTTCTACAGAGGGGATTCTAAGGTTGTACAAAACACAGAAGGCTCTGGAATCGGATTATATCTAGCGAGAAATATTGTGGAGCAACATCATGGTATGCTGTTTATTGATAAAGCGTCCGCACGAAATCAAATAGGATCTAAATTTGTAATGCAAATACCGAAAGAGGAAAGTCTTACAGAAATGTAAGGCTTTTTCCTTTGTTTTGTAAGAAAAATGAAAGACAAAGGCTTTACAATAGGGATATCAATCAAAGGAAAAGGAGAGATTGTAGTATGGATACAATTCTAAAAACAGTTCATTTAAATAAAACCTATGGGAAAAATGAGAATGAGGTTCGAGCATTACAAAATGCCAATTTGGAAATTAAAAAAGGGGAATTTGTTACGATTGTGGGAAAATCAGGTTCTGGAAAAAGCACGCTTC
>JAHHTS010000081.1 GCA_020024475.1 Oscillospiraceae bacterium | reverse complement strand
AATTCTCCGCTGTAAACTGCAGGCCGTTATTCAGGACAAAAACAAACATCTCCGCCCCCAGCACAATCACACAATCTATCAGAAAAATCCCCCAATACGGGAGGGCATTTTTAGTAAAATACCAAGAAGACAACTTTGACAACAAAACTCTAAACATGAACATTCAATTTAAATTTCACTTAAGATACAAATCTTATTTATGTTACATCAATATCTTAACATTTACTCTTTACAAATATAAGTTTTTTTAACGTAGTATATAAATCTAAAATGGTTCATAGATAATGCAAAACAAATCGCTTCCTCACTTGGAAAGGATATCAACAAAATTTGCAATGACATACTCCAAATCCTCATCCGTCATGCGTGTATTTAGCGGAAGCGTCAATTCATTTTCAAACAGATGATAGGCATTGGGATAATTCTTGATATCGAAACCTAATTTCTTATAGGCTGTCATCATGGGGAGCGGTTTATAGTGAACATTGGTCGCGATTCCCCGTTCCGCCATCTGTTCAATCACGCAATTGGTCTCTTCCCGACTTTTTCCCAAGAGGCGGACCGGATACAGATGACCGCTCGATTCAAAATCTTCTCCATAATGATGTAACAAAACAACCGGCAACTCCTTGAAAGCTGCATCATAACGCTCTATCATTTCACGCCGACGTGCCAACATCTGCGGATAACGTTCAAACTGTGCCAATCCCATGGCAGCCATAATATCAGTCATATTGCACTTATACCAAGGACCGATAATGTCATACTCCCAGGCCCCCAACTTCGTTTTAGCCAAGGCATCCTTATTCTGTCCATGCAAGCTGAACAACTGGCTCACCCGGTAGAGATACTCATTCCATGTTTCCCCTTCCGTTACTGGGATAGAAGAATCAGCATCCATCACCACCTTCTGATTTCCAAACGGAAGATTCCAACTCATCGCCCCACCCTCTGCCGTTGTAAAATTCTTCACCGCGTGAAAACTGAAAGAACTGAAATCCGCAATCGATCCGGCCTTTTTACCCTTTCGGCTCGCACCGAAAGAATGTGCACAATCTGCCGAAACGACGATACGTCCCATTTGCTGCTGAATGGCATTTGTCGGACGGAATTTAGCCTTCACTTCCGGACGGTTTACAATTTCAAACACCTTTTCATAATTCGCCACGATACCGCCCAAATCAACAGGGACAATCACCTTCGTTCGTTCGGTAATCAATCCGGGCAACTGTTCATAATCCATTTCCACACAATCCTTTTGGGCATCAACCATCACCAACGTTGCGCCTACGTGTCTCACCACACTGGCAGTTGCAGTATAGGTATAAGCCGGCACAATCACCTCATCGTCGGGTCCGACACCCAACAGATGCAACACCATTTCCATGGCTGCCGTTGCCGAGTTGAGACATACGGACTTATCAGTACCCACATATTCTGCAATTATCTTTTCCAATTTCTTTGTTCTCGGACCTGTTGTGATCCATCCCGACAGAATGGCCTCACGAACCTCATTCGCCTCAGCCTCGCTCATATCCGGCGGACTGAATGGCACATTGCGTAACTGCATCTTCATAATTTAAATTACTTTAATTCTTCACAACCTCTTTAATGACATCCACATATTTTTGAGTACCCACTTCCCGGGTAAGGTTATCCATGATAAATCGGCGACCGTTCTCACCATATTTCTGACATAAAGCCCTATTGCGGTATAGCGTCAGGATGCTCTCTTTAAAAGCCTCCTTATCCCCGGCTTTGGTAAAAATACCACACTCATTTCCTGCCAGAATATCTTTCAACTCATTCTCATCAAAATTAGCCAACACAGGACGAGAAGCAGACATGATACTCCAGGTTTTAGACGGTACACTATTCGCCCCTACTCCGGGTTTACTGATTACAAGACCGGCATCCCCCAGCGAAAACACATGACTGATATCCTCATATGGTTGAAACGGCAACATCACCACATTTCTCAATTGTTTCTCTGCCACAATCTTTTCCACCTGAGCCTTATAAGCCCCTTCTCCGACTAAAACCAAATTAATATCCGGATAACTTTCCTGTAGCTCCTCCATCACCTCCAAAAGCATATCCATATTCTGCGTCAAGCCGATATTACCGCTATACTCAATATAAAATTTGCTTCGGTCAAGATTATACTTGTCAAACAACTTATTCTCAGAACGAGACACATCTATCACAGCATTTTGATCCACCCAATTATAAATCACCACAATCTTCTCCTCCGGAACCCCTTTCGCCATTATATTTTTCTTAAAATCTTGGGAAATCACGATAATCTTATCCGCATTTCGGTACGTATAATTTTCAATCAATCGCCCAATTTTCCATAAGAAACCACCTTTCTTGGCCAAACCTGTACCCGCTAAAGAATCCGGAAAAATATCCTGCAAATTATAGACAAAAGGAACTTTCTTGATTTTCTTCAACATCCCCCCTAAAAGGCCTTGTATAGGCGGTGTACTCGCCAAATAAATCAAATCTATATCCTTTGCGTGAATGCCACAATAAAAGTGTTTAACCATACATAAAACATATCTCACTGCTCGCAACAAAGGATTTTTTCCTTCACGAAACATTGAAAAGCGGAAAAGCATCATATGACCATTATACAAACACTCTTTTTTCTTATTTTTAAATAACCGCCTCGTTTTATCATCAATTCCTCTCGTAGGCATAGGAACATATACAGACATATCTATTCCAGCATCTGCAAATGCTTGAAAACGATTCTCATACAAATGAGAACTCGCCATCTGTTCTGGATCAAAATAAGCAGGTAATAACAATATTCTCATATACTATTCTTTGATAATTGCAATAAATGTAGAAAATATTAATTTTATATCGTACCAAAAAGAATGATTTTCAACATACTTTAAATTGATTTTCAATTTATCTTGCATTATCACCTCAATATAGTATTTGTTAGGATCTTCAACCTTTTCCAATATCTCATTTTCATTACGATAACGAATAGAAGCCAAATCTGTTATTCCCGGACGAACATCCAATACATGCATTTGCTCGTCAGTATAGAAATCAACATATTTCCGAACTTCCGGACGTGGCCCCACCAGACTCATATCTCCCTTAAAAACATTTATCAACTGAGGGAATTCATCCAATTTATATTTCCGAATATAATATCCTGATGAAGTTACTCTAGGATCACGACCTCCCACTGTTATTAATCCTGCTTTATCAGCTCCAACCCTCATACTTCTAAATTTGAAAAGATAAAAATTTTTATTGCTCCGCCCAACTCGAATTTGTTTATAAAAAACAGGACCTTTAGAATCTATTTTTATCCATATTGCCAAAATAATAAATAAAGGACTTAAAATTATCAATCCACAAAAACTTGCAACGATATCAAATAAACGTTTCATATTTTTCTAAATTTATGTATTACTGATTGGTCATAATAATACTTTTGGACAAATTCATCTGTAAAAAATTCTGCATCTATTTCTAAAGTAGAACCTATTACTTTAGCTGGTACACCGGCAACAATAGAATAATCAGGCACATCTTTAGTTACGACGCTTCCTACTCCAATAACACATCCTTTACCGACAGAAACGCCAGGCATAATACATGAACCTCCTCCAATAAAAGTATACTCTCCTATTGTAACAGATTTATGAATATATCCTTTACGTTGGTTTATATCCATATGAATATACATCTTACCATTCAAACGAATTGCCATATGGCTACTATGAGATAAAATCATAGAAGAATACCCTATCTGACATCCTTCACCAATTTTTACTCCACCAGATGCATCAATTCGAGCATAATGATTCACCCATACGTTATCGGCTATATCCAATTTATCTTTTTCTGTAATAACAGCAGAAGAAGATATCCTGATTGATCTAAAATATTTTTTTTGTTTTGAATTATAAAAACCATATATCATAAATGGCTTAAAAAATAAACCACCCAAACGTTGAACTACAGATATAATATACCCTAAAGGAGAGAAATAAATTTTTTTTCCAAACGACATTGTAAATCACAAATATTTATTAATAACTGACATTTATTCATCACCATATAATATCAAGATTCCCTTGCCATTGCAAATATTTTTTCAGTCTGCACCATAGCATTTTTCTCATTGAGAATAAAATCTGAAGCCAATTTTCCAAAAGAAGCTAATTCTGTTTCAGATTTTGAACAAATTTCTATCAACCTATTACACATACTTTCAGCCGTATCATCCTCAAAGAAGAAAAGATGCTTATAATAATCTTTTGGCAAACAATCTAATCGAAACATGACAGTAGGTGTTCCTGAGGCCAGATATTCCATTGTTTTAGAAGGAAAGAAAAAACGTGTAAACTCTTGTTTAGGAGAAACAGGATTTACCAACAAAGTAGCTTTTTTTTGCAACTTTAATAATTCAATTTTACTCATTTGGTCAAAATATATAATCCTAGGATCCTTCTTTGCTCTTTCTTTAACTTCAGCCAAAGTTTCTCCATTACCCCTGATCCACAAACGATAATCATCAGACTTAATCAAAGAAAAAGCATCCAATAATAATTCAATCCCATAACGCTTTCCCAAATTACCCGTATATAAAATTGTTTTAAATTTTTCTTTCTCAATAACTTCTGTTAATAAAGTATTCTGAAAAATTCCTTCCATCTGAATCCAAGGTTTATCACCTATAGGCAATCTTTCTTTCATAAACGGACTTAGCAATACAAAAGAATCAAATTTCTTTATACAAAAGTCTATTAGAATTTTATCCAACTTCTTTGCTAATAGATAGAAAGGATTTTTATTACCTGACATAAATTCTGGAAGGTCTGGTACAATCAGACATGTCTTTATATCAGAATGTTGAATTTTACAAACAGCCTGCAAAAATGGAGTATGTACACCATAAACATAAATCACACTCTCTTCATTTGTATTCTTTATAGCCAATTCAAGTTGCTTCTTGATTCGCCTGAATTTGGAATATAATTTAATGATTGGCAAATTAATTAAGCCAGTAAATATACAATTAACTTTACAAGATAAATTTAAAGAAAAGATTTCTTCCCCAAAATTTATTTTCTTACATTTAGGATATGATGAAATATTAGGTATTGTTATGACATCAATCTCATCATAATAATTAGACAAACCTAATAATAAAGCTGATTGGAATGTATGAGCTGCATTATCAATATTTGACCCTAATTTTTTTAACGTTACTTGTTTTTCTTCGGAATATATTGAACCAATAAAAATTGCTTTCATATTTAAATGTATAGACTCCCCTTCTTTTAAAGGGGAAAATTTATATCTTCTTGTTTCTGTAGACTATCAATTTATTTCCACCATTTTTTCAATGTTTTGTGTACTAAAAGACCAAACCTTAAATTAATCAATAAAAGAGAGGATTCAAGAACATACTTTGGTTTTAAAGTCAAGAACATTTTAGATAATAACGATTTATTATTTGATAGTTCTTTTAGCAACATTGTTTTATCGTTATCATCAAGATCTATCAATCCATTAAATAACATATTTAAGGCAATAGCTATACATTTGTAAAAATAACGTTTATATTGTCCTCTTATATCATTTTGTTTTACAAAATTCAATAAATTTCTACACACCTGAAGCAAATCTTTCCCATGTTTTATTCTAAACTTACTTGTAATACTTCCAGACGAACGTTGATAATAATTATAAACTATTTTATTGTAAGAACAAATAGAATTTGCTAAATATAAGGCTCGAGGTTTAAATTCCAAATCTTCATGATAAATACTAGGATAAAATCTAAGATTATATTTCATAAGGAAATTTCTCTTAAAAACAACAAACTGAGCAGGAATATGAACACCTCCTTTCAATATTTGTTGTTTCCCTGATATAACAGAATTTATTTCTATTTTCCTAGCATCAGTATTAAAATTTTCATCATCATAAGTATATCTATACTGTACTTGAAGCATATCAATACCAGTACTTAATTTAGCACAAATTTCAGCCAAACAATTTTCTTCAATTGAATCATCTGAATCAATAAACCATACGTAATCACCTTTTGATACATTTAGTCCATTGTTGCGAGCCATACTTAAACCTTGATTCTCTTGGGTTATAACTTGAATATTATCATACTTTGCGACAAAAGTATTAATAATATTCAGGCTACTGTCAGGAGAGCCATCATTTACAACAATGATTTCATAATCTGTTGATAAAATATTTTGATTTAAGCACGAATGCAAGCACTTTGCAATATATTTTTCAACGTTATAAACCGGAATTATTAATGATAATTTCATAACAACCTTTTTTGCCAAAATTTATTATAGAAAATAACATTTAATGCAAGAACCTAAAATACTGCTTTAAATAAAATAGATCATCTTGAAAATTAAAAATATAACTAGCTGTATTTGTATCCATTTTAAGCATTACACCTATAAACATTATAACATATAAAAAAGACAATCCCCAAAATAATCTTTTGTTTCTCTTCAATAAATAAAACAAAACAAAAGACACCACTAACAAATCAAAACAAATAAAATAATAATTAAAGCGTATCATTAAGATGGAATTTATAAAAACATTTTTTATCAGAACCCCTATGAAAAATAAATCATAAATAATATTAAAATAATCATTGTTCAAATATCGTTTAACTTTATTACTTTTCAATATACAAATAACATATATAAGCAAAGACAAATAAAAACCTCCTCCTAATGTAATATTGGATTCTCTTACTAATTGACTTCTAAATCTATCCGATGTATAAATGTCATAACCCGTTAATTCTAATAAATTTTCCATTACTTCAATCAAATTTTGAATATAATTCATCTTCATTAGAATCAAAGAAATACATAGTGCAATTAATTGGTACTTTATATTTTTAAACCATTCAAGTCTTATATTAAAAATTGGATAAAATATAAATAATAAAAGCGCAGAATTATGAAAGGACAACGCTAAAATCAATAACAAATAATGTTTAACTACATCTTTAGAAATTATAAACCTTATTGAATAAGCCCAAATGCAAAAAGCAATAATTTGTCTTAAACCATTAAAATATATCAACCAAACACAACCCATAGAAAACACAAAAGCAACAAAAGGATATATATATCGATCTTTTTTAATTGACAAACAAATGAAAAACATTTGAATAAAACCAATTACAGCAAAAAATACGGTTGATGATAAATTACATTCTGCTAAAGTTTTTGATAAAAATCGAAATCCTATCTCTTGATTATCAATAAAAAGACCTGTTTTCTTCAAATATTCATAACCATCTAAATAAGGGAAAAAATCCATTCCAACACCATATCTAAAACCAGCTAACAATGAAAATAATAAACAAGCAAAAATACAATAGATAAAAGAATTTGTCAGCTTTGCTTTATTCAAAAGCAGAAAGAATATTATAAAAAATATAATATAGACGAATAAAGTTTGAAATAAGATCATTTATAATAAATTATATTTTAGGTTCTTATTATATTATAGCTTAAAGATTACAATTAACATAGTTTGTATTTACCTCCTTTAATTACTCTCCTTAAAAGATGACATATTGTGTCAGAAGGACAAAAAAACAATGCAGTGAATAAGAGCTTTATACCTTTTTTAATATTGCCATTCAATATTAATCTAAAAGACTGACCAGAAAGAAGAGCAACCTTCTTTTTTATAAAAGGAAGTATATCATTTCCAAAGATTTTACTTAGTTCAATATTATATAAACATAACTCATAAGCTTTATTCGTCCAACTATTCATCATTCCATTTTCATGTTTTCTATAGACAGACATAGGTTCTTTGAAAGCATATAATCTTCCTAAATAAGAGGCTGTTAAACATAAAGGTAAATCTCCAGCCATTATTTTTTTCGATGCTACATATTTCATACACAGTTCAGATTCTAAAATAGACCTACGATATACAAAAGATGCCGTTGGATTAATCCATTTCTGTAATATGTCTTTGCGTGTATATTCCTGAGTCTTCAATTCCGCAAAAATGTGATCTATTTTATCAGAATTTTCATAATGGACTATGGCATTATGAAAACATAAGGAATAGTCTGGATGAGCCTCCAAAAAATCCACCTGCTTTTGAAGTTTAAAAGGATCCGTCCAATAATCATCCCCTTCACACAACGCTACGTATTTACCATGAGTACGGGATCTCATGATTCTTCCTATTGAACCATCATGTTTTGAATATTGGTTTTCAGTTTCAATGATAGGTTTTATTATATCCGGATATTTATTTGCATATTCCAAGACAATGGATGCACTACTGTCTGTAGAGGCATCATCATGGACTATGGCCTCAAACCTAAAGTTTGTTTTCTGCATAACAAACCCTTCCAAACATTGTCGGATATATTTTTCATGGTTATATACCAAACAAAGAATTGTAACTACTATATTATTTTCTACCTGCATGATTACCTAAATTATTTTATATAACTATTTTCTTGTCTGAACAATAAATTATATAACCATTACGATCATAATTGGAACAAGAGTGAACCAATTCCTTTCTATCCCAACTTCTTTCAACCATCCATTCTTTACTGTCACCACTAAAGTATTCTAATAACCTAGAAGAATAAGCTGACAAGAAATAAATACCGGCATAAGCCTTATCCGTAATCCGAGTTGGTTTATATATTCCTAAAGCGACTTCTATCATTGCTTTCAAATAGTCAAAATCCGTTGAAAGAGCAACCAAAATGTTCGAAATATGGTCTCCTCCTCCTCTTGGATTCACCTCTATCAGATAAACATTATTTTGATTATCAATCTTAATTTCCACATGAGACGCTCCTGAAACAAAACCAACAGACGATAAAATTTCAGGTATCAACTTATATATTTTATCTTTCAGCAAAGAAGATAATCGCGCCGGCTGATGATGCTCCAACTCTACAAAATGAGGCGCTCCTGTACTCACCTTTTCTGTAATCTGAACCACTTGATGCTTGCCATTATAGGAAATGGATTCAACGGAATATTCTTGGCCATCAATATACTGTTCTGCCATAAAATCGACTGTCTTCAACTCTTCTTCCAATTCCAACTCACAAGTATCCTTATCTATGAAATTAACTCCTTTTTTAGCAGCACCCTTCACAGGCTTTAAAACAAAAGGACGCGGGAATGTCGAAAACAAGCTATCATATTTTCCAACTTCCAACTTCACATTCCCCAGTCCATCTATTGGATTGGTAGCCCTACGGACATATTCTTTATTTTGAATCTTTAAAAAAGTCGAATATGGGGTACATGGTTTAGATATCTTTTCCGCAACATAAGCAACGACAGTAGCAGTTTTTTCCGAAGCATTTGATACAACTCCATCAATCTTATATTTAATGCATTGCTCCACAATCCTGTCCATTTCAAATATGGATATCGGAATAAAATGATCTACAACATCTTTACAGATAGCTCCATCAGACCATGCAAAACAATACGTTTCCAGGCCCATTTCTTTCGCTTTCAGACATATCGGCAGTTGACCAAAAGAAGCCCCAATAATTGCAATACGTTTACACACTTTCTAAAACATTTAAATCATCAAAATAATAACAATACTATAAAATATCTGTAGATAAAATCACAGATTTAATCTAAAATGACTTTTATCAATTCATCCTTTCTCTGACAAAAATCCATCATCCTTTCATAAGTATCAAAATGAAAGAACACGATGCCCAATGCTTTTCCCGCACCATCGAAATACTCGACCTGATCCCCCTCTTTTTTGTAAATAACCTTCCGATAAATAAAAGGTTCTATTTCTGAAG
>JAHHTS010000080.1 GCA_020024475.1 Oscillospiraceae bacterium | reverse complement strand
ATATTTTATAACAATTAATATTAACTTTCACAAATCATGTGTATTTTCTTATATTTAACATATAAATACATTATAAGTATTATGTGTTATGATGTTTTATATAAAGTTTGTTATATCAACATCGCCAATTATCAATAACTATTAGTAATAATTATGTAAAAAATTACGATATTGTATTATAATTTTATATAAAACACCATAAAATAATATTTATATGAATTTATAAATAATAATTTCGAACAGGAGAATATTATGAGCAAAGAAAAATCAAACGATAGCTTTATCCATAAACTTGCAACAATAATTGTGGATAAGCGCTATCTGTTTTTTCTGTTATACGGATTTGCGCTTGTTTTCTGCATTTTTTCTTCAAAATGGGTTGAGGTAGAAAATGATGTTACAACATATCTTCCCGAAGATACCGAAACACGCCAAGGTATTGTAGCAATGAATGATAACTTTAAAACTTATGCTACTGCCAGAATTATGATATCTAATATTACATATGAAAAAGCCGAAGAAATCAATGATATGATGTTGGATATTGATGGTGTCCAGCTAGTAAGTTTTGATTTATCACCAGACCATTATAAAGATGCTTGTGCTTTATATGATATAAATTTTAATGGAGAGGTGGATGATCCAATATGTCAACAAGCAATGGATACAATTTATAAAAATCTTGAAGGATATGATGTATATGTAGACACACCTATAGGTTATGATGAAATAAAAGACCTTAATAAAGAAATGTCTGTCATTCTAATTATAGCAGTAATAATTATTACAGTTGTTCTAGTTATGACATCAAGAGCTTATGCAGAAGTTCCCGTGTTATTGCTAACTTTTGGTATGGCAGCGATTTTAAACATGGGTACAAACTTCATGTGTGGAAAAATAAGTTTTATTTCAAACTCAGTTGCTGTAGTTTTACAGCTTGCTCTTGCAATTGACTATGCAATTATACTATGCCATCGTTTTTCAGATGAACATGAAACACTATGTTCTAGAGAAGCTTGTATAGAAGCATTGAGTAAAGCTATTCCAGAAATAAGTGCATCATCACTTACTACTATAAGTGGACTTATAGCACTTTCATTTATGAAATTCGCCATCGGGCTCGACCTATCAATAGTACTTATCAAATCTGTTTTACTTAGTCTCATGTCTGTATTTACTCTTATGCCTGGGTTACTTGTTTTATTTAGTCCTCTGATTGATAAAACCAAACATAAGAAATTATTGCCTGATATAACACCAGTTGGTAAATTTGCAGTTATGTCACGACGAATTATGCCAGTAATTTTTGCCGTTGTGCTTGTAGGTGCATTTTTCCTTTCAAACAAGTGTCCTTACTGTTATAGTTACAATGATGTGGAAACCACAAAAATGTCTGAAAGACAAATGTCAATTAAAGAAATAAAAAACACCTTTGGTTCTTCTAATATGGTAGCTCTTGTAATGCCAAGTGGAAACTATAATGCCGAAAAATCCATTTTGAATGAATTACAAAATAGACCAGAAGTAAAAAGCACATTAGCTCTATCAAGTATGGAAGCATTAAAAGGATATACATTAACAGATTCACTTACACCAAGACAATTTTCCGAACTTATAGATTTGGATTATGAGGTTGCTCAAGCTCTTTATAGCGCATATGCAATAGACCATAACCAATATGGTGAAATTCTTAATGGCCTATCTGAATATGATATTCCACTTTTTGATATGTTTCTATTTATGAAGAGTCAAATAACATCACATAACATCACTCTATCTGGAGATGCTCAGGAAACTATGGACGATTTATTTGAACAACTAGAAACAGCTCAGCTTCAACTTCAAAATGATAAATATAGCAGAATGGTTGTTTATTTGAATCTACCAGAAGAAAGTCCTGCAACATTTAATTTTCTAAACGATATGCGTAACATTATTGGAAAGCACTATGATAACGATTACTATGTAGTTGGAAACTCAACTAGCTCACGCGATTTAGCATCTTCTTTCTCAAAAGATAATCTAATTATTAGTATTCTTTCTGCACTGTTTGTTATCCTAGTCCTTCTTTTCACTTTCCAATCAATAGCTCTTCCTGTTTTACTTATTATAGTAATTCAAGGCAGCATATGGATTAACTTTTCATTTCCTACTATAACTCATCAACCTTTGTACTTTCTTGGATATCTAATAGTAAACGCTATACAGATGGGGGCAAATATTGATTACGCAATAGTTATTTCCAGTCACTACCAAGAACTTAAAGCAAAAATGACACATAAAGAAGCCATTATCCGGGCTTTAAACTCGTCTTTCCCTACTGTATTTACTTCTGGTACTATTATGGCTTCGGCTGGTCTTCTTATAGGCAACTTATCCGCTAATCCAGTTATCTCAATTATGGGTAACTGTTTAGGAAGAGGAACTATCATATCTATAATTCTTGTTTTAGGAGTTCTTCCATCAATACTTGTTCTTGGAGATTCATTTATTGAACGAACCAGCTTTAAATTTCAAGGATTATCAAAAAACACACATATTTCAAAAGGCAATATGAAAGTAAAAGGTCATGTTCGCGGTTATATCTCTGGTATGGTAGATGCTGATATTGATGGCGTGCTAAATGGTGAATTTAATGGTTCATTGCTTACATCTGGACAAATAATAGATAAAGGAGATCAAGATAATGAAGAAAAAAATTAAAACTATAATAAGTTTTTGTCTTTCCTTTTACATTTTTACAAATTTGATTCTCCCGGCACATGGTGCTGAAAATGAACTTCATATCAAAACAGCAGCAGAACTTATTGAATTTGCAGAAAAATGTAGATTAGATAATTATAGTAAAAATCTTAAAATCTATCTCGATAACGATATAGACTTATCCGATACTGATTTTAACGGAATACCAATTTTTTGTGGAACTTTTGAAGGTAACGGTCATATAATATCTGGTGTTAATATCACAGTTGAAGGTTCAGTACAAGGTTTTTTTCGTTACATAGGTGAAACAGGTTGTGTACAAAATCTTACGGTTTATGGCAGTTTCTATCCCGAAGGAAGTTGTAAAAAAATTGGTGGACTCGCTGGTAGTAACTCTGGCACTATAAAAAATTGTAATCTAAACGCACATATTTCTGGAAGTGATACAATAGGTGGACTTGTGGGCATAAATACAGTTAAAGGCAATATTGAAAAATGTATTGTTGATGGAAGCATATCTGGAGTTCATTTTGTTGGTGGTATTGCCGGAGAAAATTATGGTACAATTAAAGAATGTAAAAATTTTGCTCAAATAAACTCAACAGCAAAACAAAACGACATCAGTATATCAGATATTTCTATTGAAACTATCACTGGTACAGAATCAGCTAGAACTGTTACTGATATTGGTGGCATTGCGGGTACAAGTGGTGGTGTAATCCGTTCATGTGAGAATTACAGTATAATTGGATATCAACATATGGGCTATAATATTGGCGGTATTGCTGGTAGCCAAAAAGGATATATATCTGAATGTAAAAACTCTGGTAATATCTATGGAAGAAAAGAAGTTGGTGGGATTGTAGGTCAAATGGAACCAATTTCCAAAATCGAGTATTCTATTGATACTCTACAAATTCTAAAAAAACAAATCAGTGACACATCTGCATTAGCAAACCAAATATCCGCTAACGCACAAAATAATGTTTCAAACATAAATGGACAAATAAATATTATCAAAGAGCAATCTGGGGTTGCACATGATGCTTTATCTCAATTGCTTAAAAATAATAATGGAGATTTTTCTACTAACCCTGATCAAATAATTGCGGCACAAAATGCTCTGAGCAGTAGTATAAACTCCATGCAAGGAGCCATCGACGGAATTTCTTCTGCTTCAAGTAATGCAGTCAACTCATTTTCTAATGATATAAAGACATTTAACAATCAGATGGACACCATAAATAAAACTTTGTCAAACGCCTCATCAAATTTAGGCGTTACTATTACCGATATTTCAGATAAAGATACACCAAGCGATTTTACTGGAAAAATCGAAATTTCTAAAAACAATGGATTAGTCTCCGGTGACATTAACGTAGGAGGTATAGTTGGTGCAATATCATTTGAAAATGATCTAAACCCTGAAGATGATTTTCAAATAAGCGGCAATAACTCTATGAATGTGAAAAATGAGCTTCGTGCTGTCATTATCAACTGTAAAAACGCAGCAACAGTTTCCTCAAAGAAAAAACAAGCTGGTGGCATTGTCGGTTTAGCAACAATGGGGCTTATAAAAGAATGCATAAACACTGGTAGCATTGATGGTGAATCTAGTGATTATGTGGGTGGCATTGTCGGCAATAGTACTGGTTTTATTCGTGATAATAATTCTAAGTGTGAATTAACAGGGGCAAGATATGTTGGTGGAATTGCGGGCAGTGCTACAATTATCAGTGATTGTAGGAGTGTTGTTACTATATCATCTGGAAAAGAAAACTTAGGAGCTGTAATGGGTGCTGAGAGAATAGAAAATAGCGACATAAATAACCCATATTTTAATAACTACTATATGATTACAAATAAAGACATTGGTGGTATAGATGGAATAAGTTATGTTAATATTGCTGAACCTCTTTCAACTGGTGATTTTTTGATGCTTCATGATATCAACAATATTTTCAAAGAATCAACAGTTACATTTATTGGGGAAAATGGCACTGAAAATAATATTATAATTAAACCAGGTGAATCCCTTAATCAAAAAGACATACCGGATGTTCCTTACAAAAATGGTTATACTGGTGAATGGGAAAATCTAAATAATACGGATACATCAAACATATATTTTGATTTGGTTTTTAGACCAAAATATACAGCTTATTACACCACTATCCAAAGTGAAATGGTTCGTAACAATAATGTTCCTATACTTCTTGCTCAGGGACATTTTTCAAATAAAGATAACTTTAAAATTGAAACATACGAAGAACTACCAGTTTTAAACGAAAATGAAACAGTGATAGAATGTTGGAAAAACCCTCAACTATCTCACGAAATTGATACACAGCTTCGTTTCTCTTACCCTGACAAGAATAATATAAAATCTGCTAAAGTAATGGTAAAAGATATTAATGGAAATTGGATTGAAAAAGATTTTACAATAAAAGGAAGTTATATTGTGTTCACTACCAGTCCTTCTGACCAAGCATTTTGCATAATAAATTCGCCTAGTTCTTCTACATCTATTTATATACTTTGTGGTGCTGTTACAATTGTATTATTATCAATTTCAGTGATTCATTATAAAAAATCCAAAAAGGAAAAACAGTCTTCATGATAAGTGAACAAAAAGAAAAAAGAATTTTACTTCTATCATTCACAGCTGGATTAGCATTTGCTATAACTGAGCTTATTTTTTCTATATTAAGTCATTCTCAATCTGTATTAATGGATGCTATGTATGATGCTTCTGAATTGATTTTCATAATACTTATACTCTTCCTTACCCCACTTTTTTATAAACCTATATCAGAAAAACATCCTTATGGTTTTTTTCAAATCGAATCAATATTTTTGATTATAAAATGTTCTATGATGCTTACAGTAACATGTAGTGTCGCAATAGAAATTATAGAGTCAATTTTAGTTGGTGGCGGAAAAGTAAACGAATTGCATATTTCTATTTTCCAATTTGTTTTGGGAGTTGCGAGTATAATAATATTCTTTATAATGAAAAATATGAATAGCTCAGTTTCATCTCCTACCGTTAGAGCTGAGCTTATTGGATGGAAAATTGATATCTTATACAGTATAGGAATGTCCATTGCGTTCTTCGCATCCATGTTTTTAGAAAATACGCCTCTCTACTTTATTTCACCTTATTTCGACCAAATTATGGCTATCATTGTCATCATATTAACAATTCCTGACAGTATCAAAATTTTGTGGGGTGCTATTAAAGACGTATTTCTATTTTCGCCTGATGAAGAAATTGTAAACCAAATAAAAGATATATGTTCATGCATAATGGAAGAAATAAATTTCAAACCCGTATTCTTTGATATAACTAAGACTGGCCGACATATGTGGATATCTGTTTACTTCAAAATTGATAATGATCTACTAGATACAAATGACTTAAAAAAAGCTTCTGATAAAATAAAAAAAGAAGTTAACAATATTTTTGAAAATTCTACTTGTGAACTGATTATAATTCCATAGTGTAATTCAAATTGCCTAAACATTATCTTTAGGCAATTTTTTATATCATTTTTGCGAATATACCTATTCTTGACATAAATATTTTATAAATGTAAAATGTATTTATTATAAAAAATCCGGTTTATATATTATAAGGAGATTTTAAAATGATGCAAAAAAACAAAAATAGAAGTTTACTCATAAATGCAGCCATGGGAAAATGTTCGTGCGATACAACAATAGAAAATGTCAATTATGTTAATGTTTTCACTGGCGAAATATACAAAGCAAGCATCGATATAATTGATGGGTTTGTAGTTAGAGTGCGTGAAGAAGGCATAGAGTCATTAATGAAGTCAAAACAAATAATTGATGGAAAAGAAAGGTATCTTATACCAGGATTTATAGATTCACATATGCATGTTGAAAGCTCTATGATGATACCTGAAAACCTAAGTAAAGCTGTTGTTCCATGGGGTACAACAACAATATGTACAGACCCTCATGAGATAGCAAATGTAAGTGGTATAGATGGTATTAAGTTTATGATTGATAACGCAAAACTTTCTTCACTTAGACAGTATATACTTGCACCTTCATGTGTTCCTGCTGTTCCACAGTTAGAAAATGCTGGTGCGGAGTTTTTTGATACAGAAATCGAAAAAATTCTAGAAATGGACAATGTTATTGGTATAGCTGAACTTATGGACTACATAGGAATAGCAGATGACTCTGAAAGAATGCATAAAATAATTGATAAAGGCATGGAAAAAGATGTATACCTTCAAGGCCATGCACCACTTGTTACTGGTAAAAACTTAGCCGCTTACAAAATTGGTGGACCTATGAGCGATCACGAGTCCGAAACAACTGAAGAAATTATTGAAAAACTTCGTATGGGATTTCACATAAACCTTCGTGCTAGTTCACTTGTAAATCATCTAGATAAGCTTGTACAAGGAATAAACAGCATACCATACCATGATTTTATTTCAATTTGTACCGATGATGTTCATGCTAACGACCTCATAAATCTAGGACATGTAAATAAAGTAGTTCGATACGCAATAGAAAGTGGGATAAAACCTATTGACGCAATAAGAATGGCGACTATAAACGCAGCCAGAGAATTTGGTTTTAAAGATTTAGGCGCTATTGCTCCTGGATATGTGGCTGATTTTCAACTAGTGCAACATCTTGATGGTAATTGTCCAGATGCTGTTTTTATTGCTGGCAAACTTGTTGCTAAAAACGGCGAATACATAGTTTCTGATAAGACTTATGATTTTGAAACAAAACATAAAAATACAGTTAACGTTTCTTGGATTAATGGAATTGATGATTTTTCACTTTTTGCCAACACATCTAATAGCACAGCAAATGTAAATGTTATCGTGCCAATTGACGACACTAATGTTTTACGAAAAACTGAAGTAATAGAACTAACTGTTTTAGATGGAAAAATTGACATAAGTGAAAAAGATGATTTGGTATTTGTTGGCGTATTCAATCGTCATAATAAAAAAACTAAAACTATTGCTGTAATGCAAAATTTTGGTCTTACAAGCGGTGCGATTGGGACAACTATATCACATGATAGCCATAATATGGTTATTATATATAAAAAAGAAAGTGATGCTTTTTGTGTTCTTAAAGAACTCGAGCGCACTGGCGGTGGTATGTGTGTTGTAGAAGATGAAAAAGTTTTGGCTTGTATGGAACTTCCTGTTGCAGGACTCATGTCATTAAAAAAATGTAAAGATGTTTCAGATGAATTTGAACTTTACAAAAAAGCTTTTTATAAAATTTGTTCACCTAAAACGCCAATTCTATCGGCTTCCATAATGTCACTTACAGCACTTCCTGGTGTTATAGTTACTGACTGTGGGTTAGTTGACGGCAATACACACGAAATACTTAAAATAATATTATAAATTTTATATAATTTTAAAAACTAATAATATAAAATATTATTAGCTATCAATTCTTAGGTACATATACAACTAATGCTAAATGTCTATGTTTGCTCTCTGATACATCATATAACAAATGAAAATGATTTAATACTAAATATGAAGCAAAATTAAGACATTTTACCGTTCTAGATGTTTTAACAATAGTATTGATGTTTTAAAATTCGCCTAGAACCACCATTTGATTTTCTTGGATTTGTAATCTTTAAATAAGATAAATACTATATAGTATCATTGATATCTTTTTTCAGATAATAAAATAAGAAGACAGCGTCTTTTGCCTTTACTCTGTCTTTTTTATGAATTGTATATAATTTTAATGACATAATAATTTTTTAATATATAACTAACAAACTACTAAATTTATAGTATCATTTGATTTATTGATACTATTTATTGTAGAACTAATATTTAGTTTTAGTAGTTTAAATAATATCCAAAATATAAATATTTTCTAAAAATTAAAATAAGGAGTTTTAATAATGAATATCATATCTAAGATAAGTATTAAAATCCGAAAGCCAATCGTAAAAATCATAGAAAAGCCTACCCCTTGTACTTATATTGGCGCTGGCAAAGCGAACAAAATTGGAGATATTCTTTCAAATCTTCAAATAAAAAAAGTCTTTATTATAGCAAGTAAGTCATTATTAAAATCCGGTATATTAAATAATATGCTTCAAACTATTAATGAACATGATATTTCTTATATAATTTTTGATGCTGTAACACCAGACCCTACATTTGATATTGTTTATAAGGCACAAAAACTTGCCACGGGATATGATGCTATTGTCGCAATTGGTGGAGGTTCTGTTATAGATACTGCAAAAGCTGTTAATGCTGCAATAGTAAACAATATTAAGCCTGAAAAGCTTACTGGTTTATTGAAAGTGCGTAAAATGCCATTGCCTTTTATTGTCATTCCTACAACAGCAGGTACCGGTAGTGAAACCACAGTCGCTTCTGTTATATCCGATTCAAAAGACCATACCAAAAAACAAATACTCGATCCTAGAATTGTACCTATGTTCGCGATTTTAGACCCAGAATTAACAATAAACCTTCCATATAATATATCTGTATTTACGGCTTTAGACGCTCTTACACATGCGCTAGAGGCATTTGTTTCTAAATACTCCGATGAGCAAACTGATAGAATGGCAAAAACTGCTATTCATATGATTTTCGAAAATTTGCCAAAAATAAAAGAAGACCCATCAAATTTATATATAAGAGAAAATTTATTGGTGGCATCATTTTTAGCGGGTCAAGCGTTCACAAGAACATATGTGGGCTATGTTCACGCATTTGCGCATGCAATCGGAGGAAAGTTTGGTGTTTCTCACGGGCTCGCCAATGCAATACTTCTTCCTCATATAATGGAATACTATCTTCCAGTGTGTAAAAAGCGTTTTGCCGAGCTTCAAATCAGCAATAATGAATCCAATGAAAATTTGTCTGAAATAGAATTGGCAAAAAAATTTATTTTATCTTTATTTGAGCTGAATAATCAATGTGATATTCCTAAAAGATTCAATAATTTTCCTGAATCAAAAATAAATGATGTAATTCATTTAGCATTCAAAGAATGTCATGGAACTTACCCAGTCCCAAGATATTATTCTCATAGTGAAGCAAAAAAGTTAATGAATAAAGTATGTAGTAAATAATTTTGTTATCATAATATAAAAGCCAACCCATATGGAGTTGGCTTTTTCTTTAATTTAAAACTATATTTGGTACAATTATAATTAATATAATAAATATTTTATAAAATATTTAACTGGTAAAATAAAAAGTCCATAAACCTTTATCATAAGATTTATGGACCAAATATTGGAGCAGGTGATGGGAATCGAACCCACACGACCAGCTTGGAAGGCTGGAGTTCTACCACTAAACTACACCTGCATAT
>JAHHTS010000008.1 GCA_020024475.1 Oscillospiraceae bacterium | reverse complement strand
TATTTCTTCTGCTTTTGTTCTTTCTTTCCCATAAAATATATGCACCTCCAAAAATGTCTATCTTTTGGGGTGCATATCATTTATAGGTGGTTTAATTTTTATAATTTTTTATTTAATGAATCATATGATATGATAAAAACAATTATCATATATTTAATAAAATAAAAAGCAGCCACATTTAGTAACCATTGCTTCAGCGATGCAATTCAAATCATAACAGCAATTGTTATGATTAACAATATTTTTAGCATCATCAATATTGATTGTTGTTGAGTTGTTTTTAAAATTCAAAGATAATACCATTTTATCATCATAAAGAAAAATATAATTTATAACATTATCAATAAGAATTTTTTTATGAGATTTTTTAGATATATCAAATTGGCGAACATTATAAAAATAAAATATTATTTGTTTAGCTATAAGTTTTGGCTTTGATAATTTTTCATATGAAATTTTCCATTCAAGATTTTTTCCATTGTTTCTAATTTATTTAAACACGATTTTGTAGATTTGGTGGAAAAACTTTTTGAATAGGATTTAAAATATTATTTATAATTTTCTGCTTATTTTAGTTAGTGTTGATATAAAGGCAAATTAGTATGTTATTTACTTTGTAACTATAGCAGCAGGGACACAATAGGTTAGATAACACTATCATCCATAACCATTTTAATAGAGTTTGTTTAACAATAATATTTTCTAGCCAATTTTTTTGTATAGGGTGCTTATTTCAATTGCCATGATGTTTTTTGAAAGTAACAAATTTGTAATAATAATGTACTAAAACTGAACGGATTGCACCACTTCCTTCATAAAGATAAGCAAAACAGTAGTCACAAAATAGTTTAGTTGTGAGCAAATAATCATCTTCTGATTTATGACAAGCCGAAGATTTTTTATTTTTAGCCATTTTATATGTATAAGATTAAATAAATCTTTTGATACAATAGCAGGAATGCTGCCATGTATAATAATGTAATGATAAATATATTCATTAATATATCGTCGATTTTTTTAGAATAAGTTGAATATTATTGTGTTGAAAATGAAGATTTATAGAGCTTTTTTACACCTTTTTCATTCATACAGCCACGAATTTGAGTCATGGTGTATTTATCAAAATATTTTTTATATGATTTTAATACAAATGGAGTGGATAAATGGGTAATTTGCAAATTCTGTTTATAATCAACTATAATTCTTTGGTATAGTTCATCCTTTTTATTTGCATTTAAGAGCATTTTCTGTCATTCTACGAATAATTTTTTATGAAAGGCCAGCAGAATAATATTCAGCCATACATTCGAGTAAAGATACAAGTAATATACATTCAGCATCATTTGAAATAATTTAAGCATCAGAGATAACTTTTACTTAATTTTTTAAGTATAGTTTTATATCGTGCACTATCATAGCTATTTTATGCAAATTTATCTAGTTTACATACAATAATTGTATTGAGATTTATTTGGCATTTTCACTAATGTTGTTAGCTTTTTATTCATTGATTAACCTGAATCAAAACACATTTTGATAAAATTTGAAAGTTATGGATTATTTGTTAACAATAGAGAATTATTTTTATATATTCTATCATGATGATTATCACAAAGGGAAAAATATAATCTATATAGACATAAAAATAGTCAGTATATTTATGAAATAATTTAATTGGAGGTGTACTTGTGCATTTTAATATCGATTTAAGTTAGATTTAGTTGTTACGAAAGGTGCAGTCATTTTATTCTGTGAAAGCTAAATGCTTTCTCCTAAATAACTAAGTCTTTAACTTGTTTTATTTATAATTATTTCTCTTTATACGAAATGAATACAAGTTATCAAATAATAAAATGAAATTCAATAATAGAATTGATAAAAAATAAATCATTGAAATTCGAATAAAATCCACTAGATAGCATCAATATAATTACAATTAAGTTTTTATATAGTGAAATGAGAGTTGAAATATATAATTAAAAAATTTTCATTATACAATAAATAGGTATAATTCGTTGCATAGAACTATTTATTATTTTCAAAAAATAATAAAAGTAGAAAAATTATGGTATAAGAAATTGTTAAAACTTATTGTATTAAAAATACATATACAACGAGTACTTAAATGTGTATAAAAAATACATTTTATCGAATAGTAAAAATAAGATTCTTCAAAAAAGAAAACTGTAAAGGACAGAAATAGATTATTAAATTGCAGAGTTTGGTGCAATTGTAAAAACAATAATTAATATATCATATGCTCTAAAATTATACGCTCTAAATGTTAATTATTATAATAAATAATGGTATTATGTGGGTGCGTTGATCGACATTTTGGTAACATTTTGTTCCCAAATTATACTTTTTGTTGAGCATTATGGAATGTCTTATACTTGTAGTTTTGACAGAGATAGTTGTTTTTGCGTATTTTGAATTCATCACCTGACATTATTGTAAATATTTACAATTTATATATACAAATATTACTAAGTTCAAAAGATTAGGGTATTTATTGATGTGCTGAAAACCTATGAATCGGATACACCATCCAAAGCAAGAAGCAAAGGTAATTCAATGAATTTGGAGACATCAAAGTCCACAAAATAGGAAATCACTCTTTGAATAAGTAGAAGAAAATTTTACGTGTATACTAAAATTATGTTCGTATAATTCGTATAATATGATAAAGTAATATAATTATTCAATGAGAGTACATAAGCATCTCAATACATTACAGTGATAGTTTCAAAAGAGAAGTAATTATAGTATTTATATGACAATAAATTAACAGTTAAAATATCTGGTGAAAATATAATGTTGATAAAAGTACAGTTGAGAAATTGGAAAAAACATAATGAATAATATCAATATAAAAATATCGCTTCAAAATTTATTGAAACAGAACTTTCGGTCATATCTGTTAACATATTTTATATATGTTGGTCCTATGTTAAGATTTAGTACAAGTTAAAAAGAGGTTTTTCTCATCTTAACATACCATCTGCAATTCGCCTTGTTGAACCCTACGATACAGCTCTTCATAATCATTTGATGACATATAATCACAGTGACTATGAATTGTTTTTTGTTATAAAAAGTTATAAAACATTCAAATCTAATCAATATGATTGATTATAATCATTGATTTTAAGTATACCTAGCAATTCAATCTGATTAGCAATGAAAAGCTCAATATAAAAATTGTGAAGATAATAGGCATTTTTAAAATAGCTGAATTATATCTTTCTTGATAAATTTTGATATTCATTAGATACGTACTGACTTAAACAATCAGAAAGTAGAATCAATGTTTTTCAGTATTACATCTTGGTCTTACTTTATTTATTATTTTAATCACGGATACTCTATATAGTATTTCTAAAAGTGTTAAAGCTATGATTTTTATGGTACATACGTGTATAACATTTCAATATAAATGAGTCTGTTTATCATTATAAGTAATGTCATGATATTAAACGGCATTTGATTAGTTTAGATTAAATTGTTCATTAAGGAACCTGTGAAAAAGTTAGCTTGATATCATCAATTTGTTAGATATTATAATATGATTAATAATATGTAGCTTGTTTTAATATTTGAATAAAAGATTGCATCAAAGTTCAAGTAATAGTAGAAATAAGTCAGTCTTTGTTAATAAAACAAAGATGTAGAAAAATCTTATTGTTAAAAATTAGTATCCGTACTTGTAAAATATTTATTTGGATGTTTTGAGTAGCGTTAATCTTTTGAATACACTTGTATTACTTTATTATTAAATTAATTATTGTATCTTTTATCTATCAATATATTTTTTGTTTTGTTTGTTTATTATTTGAATATAATGTTGTAAATTTGCTGTACTATTACACTATAATAGTTGTTTTATATATTTGATTATTTAATTTAATCATTTTAAAAAATAAACAAATAATCCGAACTCATCTTCCAAAGGAAAAACTGAGTTCGGATTATATTAATTTGGTGCGGATAACAGGGGTCGAACCTGCACGCCTCTCAGCACCAGATCCTAAGTCTGGCGCGTCTGCCAATTCCGCCATATCCGCTGATTAGGATTTTATTATACTAAAATAAAATAGATTTGTCAAATAAAAAATGAAATTTTTATTTATTTTTATATTCTTGCTCTTTTTCTTCGTTAGAAATCTCCCAATGAATAAGAAATGTAAGTGCGGCACGAAGAATAATAATAGCACCAGCCTGAAGAATTTCGGACATATCTCTTACAACAACTGTACGTAAAATTTCGCCACCTAATTTAAATGTAAGTGCACTAGCTAGACCTTCAGCAAGATAAAGGCGGGTACCATTATCTTTTTTTATCCACTTGTAAAAAGAAATCACAGAAGTGTAAGCAATAACAATAAGCCCCATGAGTTCCAATATTGTTACAAAAAAGTTTACTGAGTTTTGGAGAGTGATGTGTAAAAATTCATTTATAGCATTCATTGTAAATACCAATATTAGTAAAATAAATTACTATTTCCTTTACATATTTAATTATTATTATATAAACTTTTTATCTATTTGTAAAGATACAATTGGGTATATAAACTGTATTTAAGGGGAATATATAACAATGGAGGTGAATAATATGAAAGCTTTTGTTGATAAAACAGGTTGTATTTGCTGTGGCCTTTGCACTTCAATTTGTCCAGTAGTCTTCGATATAGGTGAAGACGGAAGAGCGTTTGTTTTGGTAGATAATATACCAGAGGGCTCTTATGACTTGGCTTTAGATGCACAAAAGAGTTGCCCGGCTTCAGTTATTTCTATTGAATAAATTGTATAAAAAAGAACTCTCGAATGAGAGTTCTTTTTGGCTGGGGTACTAGGATTCGAACCTAGGGAATGTTGGAGTCAGAGTCCAATGCCTTACCGCTTGGCGATACCCCATTGTTTAACGCTTATTTATAATACCACAGCAAATATGATTTGTAAAGCTTTTTTTTCAAAAAGTATGAAGTTTGTATATAATTTTATTGTTGAATATTTTATTTTAACTTTTCATCCCATTCTGATTGTTTAAATCCTACTAAAACAAAATTGTCATCCACTATTATTGGCCTTTTTATAAGCATTCCATCAGTGGATAAAAGTTTCAGTTTTTCATATGTAGACATAGTAGGTAATTTTTCTTTCAAATTCATACTCTTGTATAGGTTTCCGCTAGTATTAAAAAAGTGTTTTATGTCTAGTCCACTTTTTTCATACCATTCGTTTAATTCGTCAAAAGTTGGAATTTCAAGTTTAATATCTCGTACAGAATAGTTTTCGGTTTTGCTATCAAGATATTTTTTTGCTTTTATACAAGTTGAACATTTTGGATACCAAATAAATAACATAGTATTCTCTCCTTAATATATATTATAAATAGTATCATAATAAAAAAATCAGGTCAATCAACAAAATAAAATTTTGCTTGAGAAATATTTAATGAGTAGTATAATGTATCTATATGTGTTTGAAGATTGAAAATGGAGAAGAAGATGATATGAAGAAAATACTGGTTATTGGATCTACAGTTGTGGATATGATTATAAATGTGGACAAGTTGCCAACAACAAAAGCGGATATACATATTAAAGGCCAAACAGCATCCATGGGTGGTTGCGCTTATAATGTTTCTGATACTATAAGAAATTATGGTGTTCCAAATTTATTGTTTTCTCCAATAGGTGTTGGTATATATGGAGATTTCGTTCGTAATGAATTAGCAAAAAAAAGAATAGAAAGTCCTATTCCGCTTGTTGATATGGAGAATGGATGTTGTTATTGTTTTGTTGAAGAAAGTGGGGAGAGAACATTTGTATCATATCACGGTGCAGAATATCTAATATATAAAGAATGGCTTGATAAACTTGATATGAGTGAATTTCAAAGTATATATATTTGTGGACTTGAAATCGAGGAAAAAACTGGTAATGAAATCGTCGAATTTCTTGAGAACTACAAAAATATACCTATTTTCTTTGCGCCTGGGCCAAGAATACTAAAAATAGAATCGGAGTTGTTAAACCGCATTTATAAATTAAAACCAATAATGCATCTGAATGATGATGAAATTTTGCGGTATTTAGGTGGTAATGATGTTCATGAGACGATAAAAAAAATGTATGATATGACAAATAATACAGTTATTGTTACACGCTCAGCTTATGGTGCAGATTGGTATGATGAAAATGGTTTTGGTCATGCTGATGCCGTGAAAGTTGATAATGTTGTAGATACTATTGGAGCTGGAGATAGTCATATTGGAGCTGTTATGGCAGAACTATATCAAGGTAAAACAATGGCTGAAGCAATTTCAAACGCCAATAAAGTTGCCGCAGCAGTTGTTGGTGTTAAAGGTGCGCTACTTACTCAAGAAGAATTCAATACGGCAATAAATAAATAAATTCAAATATATAAGTATATTGTTTGTAGCCATTTTTCTTGTTAAATATTATTTTACTCTTGATTTATTCATAATATTTCCTTTGAAAAGATTATGGTTTTCTAAAAATAGAATATGATTTATTGATAATATAAAATATAATTATTTTATATATTATTTTAATAGGAAAGTATATTATACTTAAATCCAGTGTGTTATTTTAAAAATGTTCCACGGGATATAACCGCATAGTGTATAACTACAAACTATTAGAAAATATAATATTGATTTTTCACCTTGCATTATTCTGTGCAAGGTGATTTTTATTTGTAAAATTTTTAGGAAAGTTAGAATTTTATATATAAATTTTTTGTTTTAATTACTGTGAAATATTACTTATTAAGTTGCAATTACATCACTATTGTTGTATAATAGGACATAAAGTGGGTGAATGTAGGTAAAAGTGGGTGACTTTGTTAGTTGCCACTATATTTTTAGAAAGGTGGTTATGCCCTTATGTTGATGGGAAGATACGAGTATTCACTCGATGCAAAGAGCAGAACCAACTTTCCTCCTAAATTTCGTTCTGAAATGGGAGACACACTTTATGTCACTAAATGGTTTGATAAATGTCTTGTAGTTTATGGAGAAGAGCAGTGGGAAAAACTTGATTCAAAGTTTGAAAATATGCCAACTGTACAGTCTAAAGAACTACTGCGTATAATTTATGGTAATGTTACAGAAATCAATCCTGATAAACAAGGAAGAATATTGTTGCCACAGTATCTTAAAGATCATGCTAACATAACAAAAGACATAATAATTATAGGTGCTAGAACTTATGCAGAAATCTGGGATAGACAGGCCTATATAGAAAATGAAAAAATAAACGACTTTGCTTCAATAGAGCAAAAGCTTAAAGATATGGAGTTTTAAGAATGAGTGAATTTAGTCACAAGCCTATAATGCTTATGCAGTGTATAGAAGGCCTTAATATAAATCCTAAAGGAATTTATGTGGATGGCACTTGTGGCGGTGCAGGCCATTCAAAAGAAATAGCAAAAAGAATTACAACTGGTATGCTTTATGGATTGGATCAAGATCCTGATGCTGTTGCAGTAGCTACTGAAAGATTGAAGGGACTTCCAGCAAAGGTTCTACATACAAATTTTCGTGATGCAAAAAAAGCTTTAGAAAAAGAAGGTATTTATAAAATAGATGGAGTTCTACTGGATTTAGGAGTATCGAGCTATCAGCTTGACACAGCAGAAAGAGGATTCTCTTACAATTCAGATGCTTATCTAGATATGCGAATGAGTAAAGAAGGACAATCAGCTGCTGATTTAGTTAATGAACTTTCAGCTCAAGAAATTACTGATATATTAAGGGAATACGGCGAAGAAAAATTTGCATGGCAAATAGCAAAAAAAATTGTAGCATATCGTGAAAATGAAAAAATAACAACAACAAAACAACTTTCAGATATTATAAATAGTGCTTATCCATCTGCAGAAAGACGAAAAAATAAAAATCCATCGAGAAAAACATTTCAAGCTTTACGCATTGCTGTGAATGACGAACTTGGTGCTTTGCAAGATGCGCTTGAAGAGTTGTTTGATATGCTTAATGTAGGTGGGAGAATGTGTATTATTACATTCCACTCTCTTGAAGATAGAATAGTGAAACAATATTTTAAATCATTAGCTACACGGTGTACATGTCCTCCTGAATTACCTGTTTGTATTTGCGGTGGAAAAGCTAAGGCTAAAATTATAACGAGAAAACCACTTATAGCTGATGAATCGGAACAAGATGAAAATCGTCGTAGTCGCTCAGCTAAACTTAGAATTATTGAGAAACTGGAATATTAAATATATTAAGAATGCTAAAGGAAGGTAAAGTAAAATGGCTGGAATTGGTACAGCATACGATTTGTCTTTATATGAAACAGAACAAGAGAGACATATAGCGAGAAAAGAAAAAAATCAAAGTGTTATTATAAAGGCACAAACCAAATTTGCATTTGGTAAAAAGATTTTAAATATTATAGGAATAGCTGCACTTTTTAGCCTTATAACTGCTGTTATTGCGACTAATGCTTCCATAACAAGTTTTAGTAGAAAAATAGCAAAAACCAAAGAAGAGATGGTTCTACTTCAAAGTGAGAAATCATATTTGGAATTTACGCTTGAAAGTCGTATGACGCTTGATGAAATCGAGAGCTATGCAATGAATAATCTTGGCATGGTAAAGATGGATGCTTCACAGAAAAAGTATGTTGAGTTGGAAAATCAAAATAAAATAGTTATAAACGACTCACCAGTAAAAGAAAAACTTACTGAGGCAATTCGGCCGTTAATGTCATATTTATTGCCTTAGAAAAATAAAATTTGAGTATAAAGCTTAGGCGGAGAGTAAAAAGGCAATATGTCTTAGTATTCTTCGCCTAAAATTACTATAAAGCATTAACCAAAAGAGGTTATAATGGATAGAAAAAGAAGTAATATAAATGTAACCACGGAAATGAAAAAACGTACCATATGGCTATGTACAGGAGCGTTGCTTTGCTTTTCGATAGTAATCGTCCATATGTTTAAAATACGGATAGTCGATTATGAGAAGTATAAAACCAAGGCCACAGATGTTCAACAACGAGAAACAGAGTTATCACCGATGCGTGGTTCTATATATGATGCAAATGGAAAAATTCTTGCTCAAAGTGCCACTGTATGGAGTATATCAGTTTCGCCTGTGGATACAAAAAAAGAACAACACCAACTTATTGCTGATGGTTTGGGTAAAATACTTGAAATAGAGCCAGATGTGATTTTAAAGAAACTAGGTAAAGAAAAAAGTTACTATCAATCAATTAAAATGAAAGTTGACAAACCTATAGCAGATGAAGTGCGTTTGTTTTGCCAGGAAAATGAAATAAAAGGTGTAAATATAGCTGAAGATTATAAGAGATATTATCCGTATGGTGATTTTGCATCTACAATACTAGGCTTTTGTGGTTCTGATAACCAAGGATTAGCAGGACTTGAGAGTTATTATGACAGCGAGTTAACTGGTGAAAAAGGAAGGATAATTTCTGCTAAAAATGGCTGGGGTAAGGACATGGGAACTGATTATGATGTTATCAGTGAAACCAAAGATGGCTATGGACTTGTAACTACAATAGATGAAACAGTACAGCACTATTTAGAAAAACAGCTTAAATTAAACGCAGAAAAACATAAAGTGCAAGAAGGTGCAGTTGGTGTTGTAATGAATGTCAAAACTGGAGCTATTTTAGGATTAGCTGTTTACCCTGCATTTGATCCTAATAAGCCTTATGAGTTAGTTGATGAAAATCTTTATAATTCTATAATGGCAATAGTGGATGAAAAGGAACGCAACCAGGCAATGTCACAAGCAAGACAGAAACAATGGAGAAATAAAGCGGTTAATGACTTGTATGAACCAGGCTCAGTATTTAAAATTGTGACTGCCTCCGCAGCATTGGATAGCGGTAGTGCAACATTAAATTCTAGTTATTATTGTTCTGGTTCAGTTAAGGTAGAAAATTGGACAATGAAATGTGCGCATTTATCTGGACATGGTGCTGAAACATTTGCACAAGCACTTATAAACTCTTGTAACCCGGCTTTCATAAAAATGGGCCAAGATATGGGTATTGATACATTTTATAATTATTTTTATGGGTTTGGTCTTGCTGAAAAAACTGGTATTGACCTTCCAGGTGAACAAAACAGTATTCATTATACAAATAAAACTCATAATACTGTAACTCTTGCCAGTTGCTCATTCGGACAGTCAAACAAAATTACACCTATCCAAATGATTACAGCCGTAGCTACAGCCGTAAACGGTGGTAATCTTGTGACGCCACATATAGGATCACGGCTTGTCGATAAAGATGGAAATATTGTTAAGGATCTCACACCGGCAATTCGTCGTCAAGTAGTAAGCGAGGAAACAAGTAGAACAGTAAGAAATATTCTAGAAAAGAATGTTTTTGAAGGTAACGGTAAAAATGCTTATGTTGCAGGGTATCGTGTTGGTGGTAAATCAGGTACTAGTCAGAAGTTGGATACACCTCAAAAAGATGATTATATAGCCTCTTTCGTTGGGGTTGCTCCTTGTGATAATCCGGAGATTGCAGTATTGATAACATTTGATGATCCAAGAGGTGAAGCTGGCTATTATGGCGGTCAGCTTGCTGGACCAGTAGTTGGAAGTCTTATGGGAGATATACTTCCTTATCTTGGCGTAGAGCCGATTTATAATGCTTCAGAGAAAAGTCATGCTTCTGTATCAGTTTCATCAATTACTGGATATAGTATTACAGATGCAACTGTAAAATTACAGCGTGCAGGTCTTAATGTAAAGGTTGTAGGAAACGGAGAAAATGTAATTTCGCAGTTTCCAGCAGTAGGAACTAAGGTAACTGTTGGCAGTACGGTTGTTGCTTATACAGAAAGTGGGGAAAGTGCGATGGTTTCGGTTCCGAATCTAATAAACAAAACCCCTGATGCAGTGCGTGCTGCGTTGAACTCACAGGGATTAAATATTAAAGAAGATGGTGCGTATTCTGGCAATAATTCAGTTAAAGTGTCATCTCAAAGCCCTAATGCAGGTGATAAAGTGCCAATGGGTACTACAATTACAGTAACTTATTCAGATACTAGTTTTACAGAATAATGGAGGAATTATGAACATTAAGTCAGTTCTTAAAGATGTCGAATATCAAGGAGTTTTAAAAGATTTTGATACGGATTTTATAACGGATGATTCACGTAAGGTAAGAACGGGCTGTGTATTTGTAGCAAGCAAAGGAAACTCTTTTGATGGACATATGTTTGCAACAAGAGCAATAGAGCTAGGGGCAAAACTTGTTGTAGTACAACATGATATGGGACTAGAGAATCAAATTATTGTTAAAGATAGCCGAAAAGCATACTCACTTATGTGTAGTAATTTTTTTGGAAATCCAGCAAAAAAAATGAAGATGATAGGAATAACAGGTACAAATGGTAAAACTACATCAGCATTTTTGATAAAAGATCTTCTTGAACAGCACGGTAAAAAAGTTGGTCTCATGGGCACAGTTCAGAACATGATTGATCAGCAAATTATCCCTGCAAAGTTTACAACTCCACAACCTTATGAACTTAATGCGCTATTGAGTCAAATGTATAAATCTGGATGCGAATATGTGGTTATGGAAGTTTCTAGTCAAGCATTGGTTCAACAAAGACTCTATGGCATCACTTATGATGTAGCAGTTTTCACAAATCTTACTCAAGACCACCTTGACTATCATAAAACAATGGAAAATTATTTTAATGCAAAATGTTTGCTATTTGAAAACTCAAGGAATATTGTTATAAATTACGATGATTCTTATAGTAAAAAAATCATTGAAAGATATTCGGAAAAAAATTTAATTACTTTTTCAGCAAAAAAAGATGAAGCTGATTATACAGCTAAAAATATTGAGTTTACTCAAAATAGTGTTAAATTTATGCTTGTAAGTAAAGAAAATATAAATCGTATTAATTTTCCAATGCCAGGTGAATATTCGGTTCACAATGCAATAGGTGCAGCACTTGTATGTATTACGTTAGGATTTAGTGAAAAAAGTGTAACAAAAGCATTATCAAATGTAAAAGGTGTCAGGGGCCGTTGTGAAATTTTAGTTAAAGAACCATTTACTGTAATTTGTGATTTTGCTCATACTGGTGATGGACTTGAAAATATACTTTCTAGTTTAAGACCATTTGTAAAAAATAGATTTATAGTTTTGTTTGGTTGCGCAGGTGAACGAGATGCAGCTAAACGCAAACCTATGGCAGAGGCTGTATCTAAATATGCTGATTTTGTTGTACTTACTAGCGACAATCCACGAAAGGAAGACCCACAATCAATTATTGACGGTATAAAAGGATATTTCGAGGACAAAAATATACCATACATCGCTGAGGTAGATAGAAGAAAAGCTATAAACACAGCACTTAGTATGTTAAAGCCGGGAGAAACCCTTATTTTGTGTGGTAAGGGACACGAAGATTATCAAGTGCTTAATGGTGTAACTGTATATCTTGATGAGCATGAAATAGTTGAAAAATTTATGGAAAAATACAGCAGAGGAAACTAATATGGATGCAATATTACTATCACAGCTTGTAAAAGGATTTGCTAAACCTGTAAAAGATTGCTATGTAAATCTTGTTACATCAGATTCAAGAAATGTAGAAGATAATAGCGTTTTTCTTGCAATTAAAGGTGAGAAAGTAAATGGAGAAAATTATGCGAAAAGTGCGATTGAAAAAGGCGCACGATTTATTGTTACAGAGAATTATATAGATAATATCCCACAAGATATGCAGGTTGTAGTGCCTAATGTACTGGATGCAAGCATTAAAATGGGTGCAAATGTTCGTGATAAGTATGATATAGATATAATAGGTGTAACAGGAAGTATGGGAAAAACAACAACAAAAGATTTTATTTATGCTGCCATATCTCCATTTGCCCCAACTGTAAAAACTAATGGAAATCAAAATAATGAACTAGGAATGCCGAATACAATTTATAGATTTACTAAAAATGATAGATATGCTGTACTTGAAATGGGTATGGAGGCTTTGGGAGATGTACATAAGCTTTCCAATGCAGCAAGACCGAAAGCTGCAGTTATAACATGTATAGGTATTTCACACTTAGAAAGACTAAAAACCAGAGAGAATATTTTAAAAGCTAAACTTGAAATTTGCGATGGTATGGATGAAAATGGAATACTTGTTTTGAATGGTGATGATGACTATCTTTCGATTGCAGAAATTGAAAGAATAAAAAATATTTACTATTTTGGAATCAATAATAAAAATTCAGATGTTGTTGCTGAAAATATAAAACAAGTAGGAAGAAACACATATTTTACAATAGTTGATAAAATTAATGGAAAAATTGATGCTGTTATTCCAACTGTTGGAACTCACAATGTTATGAATGCAATTTCGGCGTATACAGTTGTCACTCGATTAGGATTTGATGCCAAGAGCGTTGCTGAAAATCTTGCAGGATATGAGGTTTCAGGTCAAAGACAAAAGTTTGTAGAAAAAGACGGAATTGTTTTTGTTGAAGACTGCTATAATGCAGCTCCAGATTCAATGAAAGCTGCAATAGATACTCTTAAAAGTATATCAACAGGAAGAACAATTACTGTTTTGGGTGATATGCTTGAACTAGGAGATGACAGTGAGAAACTTCATTATTTTGTAGGAAAGTATGCAAAAGAAAAAGGGATAGATTTTATGTGGACTTACGGTGAGAGGGCAAAAGATATTTGCCGTGGTTTTGGAGAAAATTCCTTGAATTTTAACAGTAAGAAAGAATTGGGAGACTATATTATTGAGAATATAAAAAAAGGCGATAGTATTGTGTTTAAAGCAAGCCGTAGTATGCGGTTTGAAGATATAATCAATCAGGTATATGAAAACAGGGAGTAGTTATGATAAGGATTTCATTTTTAATTACAGGAATTTTAGCTTTTTCAATAACAGTGTTGAGTGGATTCGTTCTTATTCCATGGCTTAAAAAGTTAAAATTTGGACAGACAATAAAAGAAATAGGACCTACATGGCACCATGCAAAACAAGGAACGCCTACAATGGGTGGGTTAATGTTTTATTTAGGCAGTATACTAGGGGCTTGTGGTGGATTTTATTTGCTTTTAAGTGAACTTAAAACACTTGACGGTCAAATACAAATTATAAGTATTTCAATAAGCATGTTGACAGCTTTAGGATTTGGACTAATAGGATTTGTTGATGACTACATAAAAGTTGTAAAAAAACGAAATCTTGGGCTTAAAGCAAGATACAAAATAGTAGGTCAAGTATTTATTACAGCAGCATTTCTTTATGGACAATACTATATAGGACATATTTCAACCTTTGTACAAATTCCATTTACAAATATAGGATTTGATTTGGGCTTGTTATATTATCCAATAGTATTTTTAGGTATAATCTTTATGGTTAATGCTGTAAATCTTACAGATGGTATTGATGGACTCTGTTCATCTGTAACTTTTATCGTAGCCCTAGGTTTTATGATTATTTCAGCTGCTTATGGATATTACACCAACGCCCTTTTCGCAGTAGGCATCGCTGGTGCTTGTGCTGGTTTTCTTGCTTGGAATTTTTACCCTGCAAAAGTTTTTATGGGTGATACAGGCAGTATGTTTCTTGGTGGTGCAGTAGTATCTATGGCATGGGCTATAAATAGGCCTGAAATTATTGTTTTTCTTGGTATAATTTATATCTGTGAAGCAATGAGCGTTGTAATTCAGGTTTCTTATTTTAAAATTACACATGGTAAGAGAATTTTTAAGATGAGCCCGATTCACCATCATTTTGAAATGAGTGGTTGGAGCGAAGTTAAAATTGTTTCTGTTTTTACAGCTATACAAGCGATATTTGCAGTGATAGCGTATTTGGGATATTAATTAACAAGAAAAGAGGACTGTACTTTGGCAAATAAAGCGAAAGGAAAATCAAAATTTAAAATATTAAAAGGTAATGTTTTTAATCAGAAAGGCGCAAAATTAGATATGCCATTGTTGCTCATTACTTTTATACTTTTGGCCTTTGGCTTAGTGATGTTATATTCTGCAAGCTATGTTTATGGCATTTATCGCTTTCATGGGGACAGTCTTCACTATATAAGAGACCAAGCCGTTTTTGCTGCAATAGGCGTTGTAGCTATGTTGATTGCATCAAAAATTGATTATCATATTTATAAAAACTATATAAAATTTCTTATGGCAGTAGTATATATAATGCTGGTAGTAGTTTTATTTATGCCGGATTATAATGGCTGTCATCGATGGATTGTTATTGAACATGTAGGTACTTTTCAACCTTCTGAAATTGCAAAATTTGTAATAGTTGTTGTTTTTGCTAATATGATTGAAAAAAACTATGATAAAATGAAAGAGTTCCAGTATGGTATTGTTCCATTTTTGATTGTTTTAGTATCCATTGTAATACTTTTGTTTTTCGAGCCTCATCTTTCAGGTATCGTAATTATATGTACCGTTGGTGCTATAATGATGTTTGTGGGCGGCTGTGATGTAAAATGGTTTTTTATAGGATTTGGTCTTCTTGTAGCTGGAATTATTCGGGTATTGATAATTTTCCCAGAGTCTATCCATTATGCATCAGTAAGAATAGACAACTGGCTTCATCCAGAAAACGATTTATCTAATGCCGGATACCAAAGTTATATGGGAAAGTTAGCAGTAGGTAGTGGTGGCTTATTTGGCCTAGGACTAGGTAATAGCAGACAAAAACATTTACATTTGCCTGAAGGACAAAACGACTTTATATTCGCTATAATTTGTGAAGAATTAGGCTTTGTAGGTGGTGTAATGGTTATTGCACTATTCGTTATGTTGTTTTTAAGAGGAATTTATATAGCAGTAAGAGCTAAAGATAAGTATGGCGCTATGCTTGTAGTAGGTATTATTTCACAGATATGTCTTCAGGCTTTTTTAAATGTAGCAGTTGCCACGGGTACTATACCAAACACAGGTATTTCACTTCCATTCTTTTCAGAAGGTGGTACATCACTACTTATGATACTTGGTGAAATAGGTGTCGTATTATCGGTTTCACGATCAGCAAATTTAAATAGGGGCGAATGATATGAAAGTAATTATTGCAGCAGGAGGCACAGCAGGTCACATAAATCCAGGACTTGCGATAGCACAAAACATAAAAGAACACAATCCAAATTCAGAAATTATATTTGTAGGTAGAAAATCTGGTATGGAATATAATCTGGTCACTAAGGCTGGATATGGTTTTAGACATATAGAAGTGACAGGTTTTCAGCGAAAATTAACAATGAAAAATATTGTTAGGAATATTGTCACAATCAAAAATCTTGTTTTTTCTTATAGCAAAGCAAGAAAAATTATAAATGACTTTCGACCAGATATAGTTATAGGCACAGGAGGATATGTATCTGGACCTATAGTTCTTCAAGCAAGTAAAATGGGCATATTTACTGCTATACATGAACAAAATGCATTTCCAGGAGTAACCAATAAAATACTTTCAAAATCAGTAAATAAAGTTTTTCTTGCTACTGAAAAAGCAAAAAAATATATGTATAATCCTGAAAAATGCATTGTTTGCGGCAATCCAGTAAGAAGAGAGATTCAAGAAGCTAATGTTGAATTGTCAAGAAAACAATTAGGAGTTGAAGGAAAGACAGTAATACTTTCTTTTGGCGGTTCATTGGGTGCTAAAGCAATAAATGACGCAATGAAGAGTCTTGTTTTGCATAACAACGGCAACGAAAATATTGTACATTATCATGTTGTAGGTCGTTATGATGAAGGAGAATTTGAAAGCTTTCTTACTAGCAATAATATTAAACAATCTGAAAATCTTAAAGTATTTGAATATTTATATGATATTCCTAAGTATATGGCTGCATCTGATATAGTGATTAGTCGTTGTGGAGCTCTTACAATATCAGAAATCTCATGTATAGGAAAGGCGTCGATTCTAATACCTTCTCCTAATGTATCTGAAAATCATCAATATTATAACGGAAAAGTCCTTTCTGATATTGGTTCTGCGGTTATGATAGAAGAGAAAGACTTGAATCAAAAATCAATTGTAGAAGCCTTCGATAACCTTTATTCTGACGTGTCGAAAATACGATTAATGGGTGAAAAAGCAAAACAAGCTTATAAGGCAGATTGCCTTGATATAATTTATTCTAATTTGAAAGTTTAGTTAGGAATTTTAAGTTTTGGGAAAATCAAAAGATAGAAAAAATAAAAAAACAGTTAAAAGTGCGGAATTAAAAAATCCGATAAATTCTGTTGCAGCTGTAAATATGATAGAATATCCTTTACAAAATGTACAAAACAAAACCATTACAACTGAAAAAAATAAAAAAAAATTAAAAAAACAAACAAGTACTTCACAAAATAGAAAAAAAAGTCGTAAGAATATAAGAAAGCAAAAAAACAGACGCCTTTTAGCCACAGCAATTCTTTTTATTATATTGTTGTTTATATGTATCTTTATCTCTCTTAAAGTACTTTTTGTGGTAAGAGATGTAGAAGTTGTAGGAAGCGAGCGATATAATCAAGACGAAATACTTGCTTATTGTGCGATACCATTGGAACAAAATATTTTTAAAGTTGATACACAACTTTATGAAAAAAATTTACCAAATGAATTTACATATATAGAAAATGTTACAGTTCGTAGAAAACTTCCCGATAAAATTTTGATAACTATAACAGATAGTGTACCAACGTATTATACTGAAACTGTTGAAAACGAAATATCAACTTATGTAATATATTCTCAAAATTTCAAGCATCTTATAGAGCAGTCCGCTGTGCCGGATGGTCTAGTGAGAATATCTGCTAATATAGAAAATGAAGATAGTAAAAATCTAATTTTACATATTATCGAAAAGCTTAAAAATCAAAATTGTGATAAAGTTACTGGTGTAATTATTGGCGAAAAAAATTATGTTTCTATTATGTATGACGGTAGAATAGAAGTTAAGCTTGGTTCAATGCTAGATATCGAATATAAACTAAAAATGTCATATCATATTTTACAAAATGAATTAAATGATACAGACATAGGTGTGCTTGATGCAACACAAGCCGGAAACGCTATATTTAAACCGAATTATTAGGTTTTTGACAATAAAAAATTATTGAAAAATAAACAAGAATTTGATATTATAAATAATATGTAATATATAAATAAATATCTATTATGCGTTACTGCAGAATATTTTTATAGATAACAGTAAATGTGGAGGAATAAAAAATGAGCTTTTATTTGGATGAAGAATTGCAAAACACAACCAATATCAAGGTAATTGGTGTAGGTGGTGGCGGTGGTAATGCCGTTAACAGAATGGTAGTATCTGGTCTTAAAGGCGTTGAATTTATATCTATGAATACAGATGCACAGGCTTTGTTGACATCAAAGGCTACACAGAAAGTACAGCTTGGTGCAAAACTTACCAAAGGTCGTGGCGCAGGGGCAGACCCTGATATTGGTCAGAGGGCTGCTGAAGAAAGTAGAGATGAAATAGCAGCAGCCTTGAAAGGCTGCCAGATGGTATTTATAACAGCTGGTATGGGTGGTGGTACTGGTACTGGTGCTGCTCCTATTGTTGCTGAAGTTGCGAAAGAACAGGGAATACTCACAGTTGGTATTGTAACAAAACCTTTCGGTTTCGAAGGCAAAAGAAAAATGAAAACAGCTATGACGGGTATTTCTAATCTTTTGAAAAATGTGGACAGCCTTATTGTTATTCCTAACGAAAGACTAAAATATGCAACTGAGGAAAAAGTTACACTAGTAAATGCATTTGAAATGGCTGATAATGTACTTAAACAAGGTGTGGAATCAATTTCAGAGCTCATAAACGTTCCTTCATTTATTAACTTAGACTTTGCTGACGTACGCTCAATTATGAAAGATGCTGGATATGCACACATGGGTGTTGGACGTGCTACTGGCGACAATAAAGCTCAAGATGCAGCACAGATGGCTATACAGTCACCACTCCTCGAAACATCAATAAATTCTGCACATGGTGTTATTATTTCAATTACCTCTTCGCCAGATATTGGACTTGAAGAAGTAGAAGAAGCAGCAACACTTATAACTAGTTCAGCAGACGAAGATGCAAATATTATTTGGGGTGCTGCATTTGATACAAATCTTGTTGATGAAATTAAAATTACAGTTATTGCAACAGGTTTTGATTCAAAAGAAGAACAGGCAAAAGAGACACCAGAAGTTGCACATATTAAAGATGATCTTGGTGTAAGTCGTTGGTTCGAAAATGATGATAAAAACTCTTTTAATGACGATGATTATTTAAATGACGTAATAAGTATTTTGAAAAAAAATAGCGGAAAATAATTTTATATAGTAAAGGAGAATGTTCTATGGCAGTATTAGATACGGAAAAAATGTATCATATCAATTTGTCAAAAGAAGACATACAAGGAGCTAAATATGCAATTCTTCCTGGTGATCCAGGTCGCGTTTCCAAAATTGCAGCTTTTTTCGAAAATGCTCATCAAATTTCTTACAATAGAGAGTATAACTCATATATTGGTGAGCTTAAAGGTGAAAAAGTTCTTTGCGTTTCTACTGGTATTGGTGGTCCATCTGCTGCTATATGCATTGAAGAATTACATCAACTTGGTGTAGATAATTTTATTCGCGTAGGTACTTGTGGTGGCATGCAAATGGATGTACTTGCTGGCGACAACATCATTGTTACCGGTGCAATTCGTATGGAGGGGACGAGTAAAGAATATCTTCCTATTGAGTTCCCGGCAGTTGCTGATCTCGATGTTTCATCCGCATTAAAAGGAGCTGCTAAAAAACTTGGATTGCGTTCACACATAGGTATTGTACAATGTAAGGACAGTTTCTATGGACAACATTCACCAAGTCGTATGCCTGTTTCGTACGAACTTGAAAATAAATGGCAAGCTTGGATTCGAGGAGGATGCCTTGGCAGTGAAATGGAGACAGCGGCGCTATTTACCGTTTGCTCCACACTTGGTGCTCGCGCAGGTGCGGTAATGCTTTGCGTTTGGAATCAAGAAAGAGTAGATGCTGGTTTGCCTAATGAAACCAACCATGACACAGAAAGTGCAATAAAAATAGCAGTTGAAGCTATAAAAACTCTTATAGAAGAAGATAGACAATAATCCAAAGAGGAAATCATGGAAAACATTTTATTTAAGCAAAGTTTCAGGGGATTTGATAGGCAGCAAGTATTAGAGTATATCGATAATCTTTCCAATGAAATGTCACAACAAACAGAAAACTATACAAAAATTCAGAAAGAACTTGAACAAGAGATCCAGGCTCTTTCTAATAAGTTGTCTGAAAATAGCGATAAATTACAATTATCACAGACAAATATGGAAGCATTGTCTAAAGATTTGAACCAGCTTAAAAGCGATAATGTTGATCTTAAGTCTCAGATAAATACATATAGAAATATGATTTTGGAAAGGGACAGAGAAATTTCCGATATTAAAAAAAATTATAATCAATTAACAGAACATAAAGTAACTCTTGAAAAAGAAAACAAAGATTGGAAATCAAAACAAGATGAGATTGCATCTTGTATGGTCGAGGCTTCTTTAAGGGCAAAGCATATAATAAGCGAAGCTGAAAATCAGGCTCAGCAGACTAAGATTGAGCTTAATGCCAATGCCATAAACCTAATGGATAAAGTAATCGATATGAAAAGTGAAATTTCCATACTTGAGGAACAACTTGAAAATTCGTTTACAAAACTTTCAACAGCGCTATTAGGAATGGAAAAAGCTGGTTCAGTAATAGAAAATCAAATTAAAGAATATCAAGAACGTATTGAAAGCCTTGATGTTATTAAAAAAAATGAAGTTGTAGTTGAATCAGAAGAAAAAAGTAATGTAATGTTTAATAAACAAAATCGTTCTGAAAATAAAAAGTCACTTACAGAAGCTGTTCTTGACACTATTTCTAAGCTTCTTGAAAAATAAGGAGGTAATTTTATGGTTGTTAAAGTTACAGAAAAAAACTTTAGGGAGACAGTTCTAGAGAATAAATTGCCGGTTATTGTAAATTTCGGAGCTGATTGGTGCAGTGCATGTGATATTATCGAACCTATTTTTGAAGAATTAGCTGACGAATTTAATAATAAAGCCGTATTTGCAACTATAGATGCAGAAAATGAGATTAATTTAGCTATGCATTTTCATATAATGACAATACCAACAATATTATCGGTTAAAAATGGTGAAGTTATCGATAAAAAAGTTGGTTTCATGACCAAAGAAAATATTGTTAATATGCTTAGCAAATAGAGTATGAAAGTCCTTCTAAAAAGAAGGACTTTTTATTTTGCCATAAATTATCAGATTGTTTTATTATTATTTTGATAAGAATTAGGGTATGGTTACTTACAAAACATATTGATAATTTTATAAGTATTTATGTCTTATTAGATGAAATTAAGGGTTTTATCATTGATTATTATATTAAAATGTTGTAAAATTATATAAATGATTACATAGCATTTATAGGAGGCGTTTATGCCTAAATATATAAGTAGAATAATTTCAAAGTTTAGACGAGTAATACTGTTTCTTATTGATGCAGTTATTGTGTGTGGAGCATATCTTTTTACATGGATGTTAATAAGCGGGAGAGTGTCGTGGAAGGATTACTTTAGTCTTATGGTTGCCAGTTGTTTCTTATTTGTTTCTTGTTACAGTACGGTTTACTATGCAACTGGTATGTATGATAGTCTTTGGAGATATGCCGAAATTGTAGAATTTTTTCGATGTGCAGCTTCAAGTGCCATAGCGGTAATAGCCTTTGTAATGATTACTTTAATGATTTTTGATGAAAGACGAATACCAATTTCAGTTTATGCTCTTTCCGCAGCTTTTGCATCATCACTGACATTATATACTCGTCTTACTTATCGTATGTATAGAAATACCAAAATAAACTCTTTAGGCAAGAAGCGTAGTAGGGTTCTTTTAGTGGGGGCAGGTGATGCAGCTTCCACACTTCTACATGAACTTAATAAAAATCCTAGACAGGAAATGAATGTTATATGTGCTGTTGATGACGACAAAAATAAACAAGGGCGCAGTATTATTGGAGTTGAAATTTTAGGCACAAGCGAGGACATTCCAAATCTAGTAAACCAGTGTCAGATAGACACAATTCTTATTGCAATTCCTACTTTAGATACTGAAAGCAGGAAGCGTATTATTGATATATGCGCATCGACAACTTGCAAAATAAAAACACTTCCAGATATAGTGAAGTTGATTACCGATGGAGAGGATTTAGCTAGTCGTATTACTGATATTAAGGTAGAGGACTTACTTGGTAGAGAGCCTGTTATACTTGCTGATGAGGCCACTAAATTTATTAAAGATAAAGTTGTACTAGTAACTGGTGGTGGCGGCTCTATAGGTAGTGAGCTTTGTAGACAAATAGCTAATATTGGGCCAAAGCAACTTATAATTGTTGATATTTATGAAAATTCTGCCTATGCAATACAGCAAGAATTGATTCGTAAATACAATGGTCAACTTAATATGGAAGTGAGGATTGCTTCAGTAAGGGATACAAAAAAAATGGATGCTCTTTTTCATGAGTTAAAACCAAATGTCGTTTTCCATGCTGCTGCGCATAAACATGTTCCACTTATGGAAGATGCACCTGAAGAAGCTGTAAAAAATAATGTATTCGGTACCTATAATTGTGCACTGTGTGCTGAAAAATATGGTGTAGAAAAATTTGTTCTTATTTCCACCGACAAAGCTGTTAATCCAACAAATGTAATGGGGGCTACAAAGCGTATTTGTGAGATGATTGTTCAAAATATTGCACAAAGTAGTGATGGAACAACTACATTTGTTGCTGTAAGATTTGGCAATGTACTAGGCTCTAATGGATCGGTTTTGCCATTGTTTAAAGAACAGCTTGCAGAAGGTGGACCTATTACCGTTACACACCCTGATATAGTTCGTTATTTTATGACTATTCCGGAAGCGGTTAGCCTTGTTCTTGAAGCTGGTGCAATGGGAGAGAAGAGCGGTGAAATATTTGTTCTTGATATGGGTGCTCCAGTAAAAATTCTTACTCTTGCAGAGAATATTATCAAAATGAGTGGTTTTATTCCTTATCGAGATATTGATATTGTGTTCACCGGGCTTCGTCCTGGAGAAAAAATGTATGAAGAGCTTTTACAAGACGAAGAAGGTGTGCGCAAAACAGCAAATAGCAAAATTTTTATTGGTTCACCATTAAAAATGGACGCCGATAGATTCTTTACTGATTTATTGGAGCTTAAGGCTATAGCGTATGAGAATGATCGTGAACGGTTAATGATGAAAATGCGGGAATTAGTACCTACATTTAAACATGAGATTTTATAACACTAATGATATAGGAATTTTATTATGTATAGTAAGTTTTTTAAAAGATTTATAGATGTCATTTTATCATTTGTAGGATTAATAATTATTTCCCCAATTTTATTTATAATTGCTATTGCTATAAAAGTTGATTCTAAGGGGCCTGTTTTTTTTAAACAGAAAAGAATAGCTAAAGGTAAAAAGCATTTTCAAATTATTAAATTTAGAACCATGTATACTGATGTGCCGAAAGACGTACCAACACATCTTTTATCAAATCCTGAAAGCAAAATTACTAAGGTGGGCCATTTTCTTCGTAAATCAAGCTTAGATGAGTTACCACAAATATGGAATATATTTGTTGGCGAAATGAGCATAATTGGACCGAGACCTGCTTTATGGAACCAATTTGACCTTATCGTGGAAAGAGATAAATATGGCGCAAATGATATAAGACCAGGGCTTACAGGGCTTGCTCAAATTATGGGAAGAGATGAATTACCTATTGATGTAAAAGCAAAATATGATGGTGAGTACACCAATAATATTACATTTTTAGGTGACCTTAAAATATTTTTTAAAACAATAGCAAATGTAATTGTAGCCGACGGCGTTAAAGAAGGAAAGCAATAAACAATTAAAGACCTTGTTTTATCTTAAAAGATAGAACAAGGCCTTTAACTTTTTGAACTAAAGGTTATTTTTCGTTACTACTTTTTTTGTTTTCCTGTTTCTGCTGTTTGTTCTGCTTGTTCTGCTGGCTTGAAGTTTTTTTATTTTCTTTTGACATACATATCAACTCCTTTCAAGAATTAGTATAAGCAGAAGAAATAGCTTTATACAAGAAAGAAAAAATTACCTACAAGTATACTTTACTTGCAAAAAATGTTAATTTGTGATAAAATATTGGGTGCTAAAATTAGAATATTTTTTTTAAATATGTTTATAATAATAGGAGATTAGATATGTCAGGACATTCAAAATGGAGCACTATCAAAAGAAAAAAAGGTGCTAATGATGCTGCTAGAGCAAAAGTATTTACAAAATTAGCAAGAGAAATTTCCGTTGCTGTTAAAGAAGGTGGATCTGACCCTAACAATAACAGTCGATTGAGAGACCTTCTCGCCAAAGGACGCGCTGCAAATGTTCCACAAGATAACCTTTTGAGAGCTATCAAAAAAGCAGGCGACAATGATAAAGATAACTATGAATCAATCACATATGAAGGATATGGTAATGGCGGTATTGCTGTTATTGTTGAATGTCTTACAGATAACAGAAATCGTACCGCTTCAAATATTCGCCATTATTTTGATAAATTTGGTGGCAATCTTGGAACATCAGGTTGTGTTTCGTTTATGTTTGAGAACAAAGGTATAATTGTTATTGAAGCTGAAGATTACGATGAAGAAAAAGTTCTTGAAGATTGCCTTGGTGCAGGTGCACGGGATGTTTCTTTTGAAGATGAAGAAATCATTGAAATAACAACAGAAGTTTCAGACCTTTCATCAGTAGCTGATTCACTTGAAGAAATGGGATATAAACTTACACAGCGTGAAGCTGCAATGGTTCCGAATAACTATACAAAAATCGAAGATGAAGAAACACTTAGAAAATTGGCATTATTGTTCTCTTCACTTGAAGAAGATGACGATGTTCAAAATGTTTGGAATAACCTCGAAAATGAGGAAGATTTGCCTGAACTTTAATATTTAAATGACAATGGCTTTGCATTTTCTTTGTGACAGTGCAAAGTCATAATTTTACTAAAGGGGTATATTATGCGGACAGAAAATACATGTATTTTTTGTGCAGGTCCAATTGAAGAAGGGCATGTTTGTTCGTGGTGCGGATTTTCACAGATAAATAAAAATGATGTTCCAGGGACTTTGAAATATGGTGCAAAGACGGATGTTTATGTAGTGGGTGATGTGCTGACAGTTGATGGTGAAAGCACATCTTATATGGCGTATGACACGCATAATCAGCGCAAAGTTGTACTAAAAGAATTTTTACCAGTATCAATGATAGCTCCTAGAGAAGGCAATACTATAAAAGTACAGCCGGGAAAACAGGTTCTCTTTAAAAACCTTATGATGGATTTTGAAGATCTGTATACTACATTATCTAGGGTAGAAAATAAAGCATTACAAAAAATTTATAATGTATACCATGATAATGGAACAATCTATGCTGTTTTAGAATATGTAAAAGGCGATAGTCTCAAACAAAATCTTATAAAACGCGGGAAACCATATACATTTAAAGAAGCAAGATGGCTGTTTCAGGATTTGTTTATTTTATTAAAGGATTTGGAAACTCTTAATATTGCTCATGGTGGAATAAGTGATGAAACAGTATATATAACGCCAGATAATAATGCGGTTTTAACGGGATTTGCAATACGGGATTTACGTGTTAAAAATGACCATATAATGTATAAGCTTTACAATGGTTTTTCTGCTCCTGAACAATATAGTCAAGATCAGTTTGCAGGATTTTATACAGATATTTACTCTATTTCGGCATTGTTTTATTATGCTGTTACAGGAAAACTTTATTCTCAAGGTGCGTTTGACCTAAAAGATGTACATCGTTTGATGCCTAGATATGCAATTGAAACTTTGAGATATGCTACAAAGCCGAATCCTCAGGATAGAATAAATAATTTTGACGATTTTATTCTGATGTTGGATAATAAAGCTATTATAGAAAAACCAAAATCAGAAAAGGTAGTTAAGATTGAAACTGAGTTATTGGATAAAAAATATTTACCATTTATAGCTATTATAGTTATAATAGTGTTGTTTACAATATCTTTGCTGAGAATTTCTTCAAAAACTGATAATAGTACGAATTCACAGATATATCAAAGTTCTCAAAGTTTTGCAGATAAACTAGAGGTTCCCAGCTTGGTCGGTAAAAGTTATAATGAAATTATAAACGATGTAGAACTGAATAAATATTTCTTTTTTGATATTAGTGAGGACTATAGTTCAAAATATTCAATAGGAGAAGTAATCTCACATCAACCAGAAGCTGGCACGACAGTTAAAATTGGTACAACTATTTATCTTACTGTAAGTAAAGGGGAGCGGTTGGTTGAAATGCCAGATGGACTAATAGGTCAATCTATTGAATATGTATCTCAAAGACTTGAAGATTTAGGAATAAAATATACAATTAAAGAAATGCCGCAAACACAGGAATATCCTTATGGTGTTGTTGTGGGAACAGATATACAGCGGGGAGTCAAGATTAATCCACAAAGAGATTATATAATAATTTACGTGTCGGATAACACACCTATTGTTACTGGGTCGCCTACGCCTTCTCCTTCACCTACACCAGCTAGCAATTCTACATCTATATCAAGTGAATATGAAAATTCATCATCAAATTTAGAATCTAGTTCTAATTCTACAACTAGTTCGAATATTTCATCAAATGAATAAAAAAGATAATAATACACAAGTTCGTAAAAAGGACATATAAGAAAATAGCCCCCTATGGTAGAATAAGATAAACTACCATAGGGGGAATTATTATGAGAAGAAGTTACAGATACATCAGCCCCTACTAAAAAGAAATACTTGAATAAAAAAATGTGTTAAAGAAGCGACAAATTATAGATAAAGTTGGTTTTATCAAAAATAAATCCATAACTTCATCACTCGAAACAATGAGAAATAACGAAAACTTTCAGCTGGTATATTGATACCTAAAAAGGTGGGCTGGCAAAAGATTTACCATATGCTGAAATGATACAAGAATATCAAGAGAAGAGTAGAAAAAACTATTGATATCGTAGGATTCATATATAGCTGCAAAAATAAGGAATACAACATTATACTTAGATCCATGCAAAAATACAATTCACTATCTGTTGTTAGATGAAGAAAATATCACTATTACAGTCAATATTTATATAGAAGGGTACAGATATTTCATATATTCATAAAGGCAAGTGTAACACATATCATAGCATTTGTACTGAATACAATTAAAGCTGTAAAGAAAAAAGAAAAAGTTACTACAGAATTAAAGCTCCACAGTCACCAATGCTTTAAATACGCTTTATTTTCGCATTTTAATCTAATAAACCATATGTTGTTACCCAGACAATATCAATATGTGGTAACCTATATAGCAATGCATTAACTGGAAAAATTTTTCAATACTAAAGCAAAGTGTATTTATTGGGTTAAACTCTAGAAATATGCGAAGACTCATATCATCGGATGACAATATATTGATTTTGCAACAATGATAGAATTTAACTAAAAACAAAACTGACTTCATTAAAAAAATGAAGTCAGTTAACTGCTTAAACTTAATATTTATACCACTAGGTTTTTTTGTACTGTTTGCACAAAATTGGGTAGTTCAATTTACACGGGCTTTTATTATTTTTCGGAATTAAATGTTGAAATATCCTCGTTTGAAATTTTTTTTGCGATAAGAACATATCTTCCAGCACCATCGGGATATGTGTATTCGCAAGTGGAAAGAGTTAATAGTTTATCTCCATAGTGTGCCGTTACGCCAGTGCTATATGTTTCAAGGGACTTTGCATTAGCTATATAATTATTAAATTCATCGGCATTTGCAAAATCTGTAGATTCGGTATAATAAAAATTACTATTTGCAGTGTCGATTCTAAAAGAAGTAACGACTTCATATACTCCAAAATCGTCCATTGTGTCAAATCCAATATATTTATGTTCTTTCCAATAATCTTTATCTGCATAACTTTCAACAGCGCTGAACATTGTTTTATTTTTCATATTATGACCATAAATTATTGTATTGTCACTGCTATCAATATCACATTTGTAATCTAAGAAAGGAACACCGTAAAAACTATATTCCCCATTAAAATTACGCCTTAGATAGTATTCTGGAGAATCTTTTGTTTGAACAACCGGATAGTTAAGAGGCGATTCAGGAATTGTGATCCACCCTACAAAATGTTTATTCATTTCATATACACCAGTATATTTCTCAGCAGAGGTAGTATATTTTAAATTTTCATTTTCTTTATTGCTTTTTGTAAGTTGTTCAAGTTTATTAAAATCATCAGCACTTTTTTTTGCTTCTTTTTGCAAGCTCAAGAGTTTAACACCGGAAAAAATTGCTACACTAGCAAATATAACTATTAAAGTATTTAGAATAAAATTTTTATTTTTCATATTAACACCTTTTTAATAAATATTTATAATTATATATTAAAATAAAAATATATTCAACAAAAACACAGAATTTATTGTGGACTTTAATACTGCTCAGCTGTGTTAACCTCTTTTGGCTTTCTCATTGTAAGAGATATTCTTTTTTTGTCTAGGTCAACTGAAAGTACCCATACATCAACTATGTCGCCAACTTTAACTTCTTCAGACGGATGACGGATATATCTATCACAAATTTGACTTAAATGAACAAGTCCGTCTTGATGTACACCAATATCAACAAATGCACCAAAGTCAATTACATTTCTAACTGTGCCTTTTAACTGCATACCGGGTTTTAGATCTTTCATATCAAGAATATCTTCTCGAAGAAGAGGACTAGGAAGGTCATCACGCATATCACGACCTGGTTTTATAAGCTCACTAATGATGTCTTTTAGAGTAGGAATACCTACACCAAGTTGTTCCGAAAGATTGTCAAATCCGATTTTTTCAGCATCTGTTTCAAGATTTTTAAGATTTTCTGTACCGATATCTTGTGTTGAATATCCTACAGCTTCTAATAGTTTTTTTGCTGCATCATAACTTTCAGGGTGTACAGAGGATGAATCTAGTTTATCTTTAGCACCAGGAATCCTTAAAAAACCAGCACTAAGAAGGTATGCTTTAGGTCCAAGTTTGCTAACTTTAAGCAATTGGTTTCTTTTTGTGAATTCACCATTTTCTTCTCTGTATAAAACAATATTTTTTGCAATTGTTTTATTAAGCCCTGAAACTCTTTCCAGCAAAGGAGCACTGGCTGTATTCAAGTCTACACCTACGGTATTAACACAGTATTCAACTACACCATCAAGACTTTCTTCTAGTCTTGCTTTTGGCATATCATGCTGATATTGACCGACACCGATGGATTTAGGATCTATTTTTACAAGTTCAGCAAGCGGGTCTTGCAGTCGTCTAGCAATGGAAACTGCACTTCTGAGTGAAACATCGAATTCAGGAAATTCTGCCGCTGCTAGCTTAGATGCGGAATAAACAGATGCTCCTGCTTCACTTACAACTGCATAACTAATTTTTTTATCTAATTCTTTTATAAGATTGGCAACAAACATTTCAGTTTCTTTTGTAGCGGTTCCATTACCGATTGATATTATGTCAACATTATGTTTTTTAATAAGAGTTTTAAGTTGTTTGGATGCAACTTCTTTATCATGATTAGGAAGAGTCATATATACAACCCCAGTTTCAAGAACTTTACCAGTTTCATCAACAACTGCCATTTTGCATCCTGTTCGGTAACCAGGATCGAGAGCCATACAAATTTTTCCTTTTACAGGAGGTACTAAAAGAAGCTGTCGAAGATTATCACCAAATAGTTTTATTGCGCCTTCATTTGCTATATCGGTTAGAGTGTTTCTAATTTCTGTGTCCAGGCTTGGGTGTATAAGTCTTTGGTAGCTGTCTGCTATTGCCTCTCTAACAACATCAGCACATTCATAATTATTTTTAACATATATTTTTTCTATTTGATATATTGCTTCTTTTAAATCAACACTTATATTTACTTTAAGAAAACCTTCTTTTTCACCACGATTAAGTGCAAGAACACGATGTGATGCAATTTTATTTACGGGCTGTGAAAATTCATAGTATTGTGAGTATACGCTTTCTTTTTCTTTGTCACCTTTGCTTTCAACTATACCAATATTATTATATAGCCTTTTAAGTGCAGTACGAACTTTTGTATTATCTGAAACATCTTCAGCAATGATATCCATAGCACCTTTAAGTGCTTCTGAAGTATCAAATACACCTTTTTCCTCGTTTACATACTGTGGTAAAATATCAGAAAGAATGGTTTTTTTGTCTTGTTCTAAAATAATTTTTGCAAGTGGTTCAAGTCCTTTTTCTTTTGCTACTGATGCTCTTGTTTTCCTTTTTGGTTTAAAAGGACGATATATATCTTCAACTTCAGCAAGTGTAGTTGCATTAACAATTGATTTTTCAATTTCATCATCCATTTTTTCTTGAGAAAAAATAGAATCATAAACTTCTTGCTTTCTTGTGTCAAGATTTCTTAAATATGTAAGACGGTCAGAAATAGTTCTTATTGTCTGGTCGTCCAGTTCACCTGTTTTTTCTTTTCTATAACGAGCGATAAATGGAATTGTAGCACCTTCATCAAGAAGTTTGATGGTGTTTTCTATTTGCCAAGGTTTTACACTTAATTCTCTCGCTAAAACAGTGTTAACATCTGTGGAAAAAATTTTTTCTTGTATTGATTCAATCATAATTGCTCCTTTTTACTAAATAAATATATCCTAAATATAAAACTATACCTACGCTTGTTAGCGTGACACCAACATTAATATATGGTGTATGATATTCAAATACTATCGAGTTATCTCCAGCTGGGGCATAAACTGCACTCATACCATAATTTACTTTTTCAATTTCTGCTTTTTCACCATTTACATAAGCGGTAAAACCTTTATCATAAGGAACAGAAAAATATACGAGGTTAGGTTGGTTTAAAGCTATTTTGCAATCAAATCCATTTGGAGTCTGATTAAAATAATAACTAGACATATTTTTCCTTTTTGTAACATCTATAATAAAAGTTGAATATGTGTAGTCGTACAATTCTGCTTCTGTAAGAGGGGCTAAACTAAGATTATATTTTTCAATAATGTTTTCATCAATAGCAATTGCCCTAATCAGTACATTTCCACGATTAGATTCATTTACTGATTCCAGCCGCTCATATGGAACATATTTGTCGTAAGCAAATCCCATAGCTATGCAGTTTGTGTTTTCATAAATATTATATGGATAATTATCTGATATAAGATTGTAACCATAAAGATTACTATCTGTCTCATAGTTTGTAACTTCCCAGTTAGGCATAACTAGATATTTTACGCTTAACAAACTGCGAAGAGCGTATAAACTCCGGTCAGGTTTAGATGAAACATCTCTTTTTACACCAACATTAGGATAAAATTCCATAATTGACGGAGTAACAGTACTATTGAAAAATTGTATGCAAGGGACACCAGTGAAAAGAGCAAGATTGTCATAGCAATTATAAGTGTCCATACGATAATTAAGCATTTCATCGTTAAAACCAAAGCTATCTAATATATCATAATTTTGAGGCTTATATCTATGGTCTGCATTCCATTGAGGCATTTTTGTAAGCCCCATATGAAGAATGCCGAAAAGCATTATTATGCATAATGAACCCGTCATAAGCTTTTGTGTGTAGTTTGGTTTATCTTTTAAATACGTTACTATAAAGTAGACAAGATAAATACTGAGAAAAGCAGTAAGAATATTAAGCCAGTATATTGCAACCTGGTCAGCTAGGCCTATAAATAGTTCGCCATTATTGCTAGTAGGGGTAAAACCAAATGGCAAAAGAAGCGCTGTCAAAATTGCAGTAATTTTAAGCCCGTAGAAAATTTTCCCTTTTTCCATAGCAAAACTTTGCATATTCATTGCAACAATCATCAATATTGGCATATAGTACCAGCGTGCGTAATATGAAGAATTGAATGCATAAAAGGCACTGTTTAATACAGGCACAAAAGCACAAATTATACATATTATGGTTACTTTGTAAAAGGCAGAATTTTTCTTATATTTTCTAAAAACAAACAATCCAAAAAAACCGCCGAATGCAATAAAAGCTGAAAGACTTGTCCACTTTATAGAGCCATTTGTAAACAGTGATGGCATATATGGTGGGTCAGGGGGCAACATAGCACTAGCGAATATTGCAAAGTATTGTTGAACAGTGTTGTAAAGCCAAATGCCAAAACCACTAAGACCAGAGCTAACTCTTGGATTTTGCATAACAGATATAGCTGAGGGTATGAATAAAATCATTCCCATAAAACAGCCTAAAAGTGATTCTAGGGCAAGGTTTAGGAATTCTTTAAATGTTATTTTATATTCTTTTGTATAAATTTTGCAACCAAAATATATAAATAAAAATACTACTTGACCTACGAAGAAAAAGTAATTATTTATTAGGTTTAGGGCAACAATAAGAGGAAAGAATCCTCTTTTTTTATTGTACACAAATTCATCTAAAGTCCAAAGTAAAAAAGGGAAAAAAGCGAAAGATTCGATAAAATGATTAAAGAATATATTGTAAATTCCAAAACCACAAAATGTATATAAAATAGCACCTACCATAGCATAATTGTCACTTTTTGCATACCTTCTAAGAAAACCAAAAGCCCCTAAATTTGCTACACCAAATTTTAGCATAAGCAAAAATGGCATTATATATGGAACAGATTTATAAGGGAAAAGACAACTTAACCAAAAAAAAGGTGAGCCAAGTAAATAGAAAGAATAGCTATTTATAACTGAAGAGCCTAAATCTATTGCCCAACCCCAGTTCAGATTTCCGCTTTTAACCATTCTATTCATATACATATAGAATGGTATTTGTTGACTGTTAAAATCACCTGCATAGAGGAAAAATCCTTTATCTAGAACTATGAAAGGAATAAAAAGACAAAATGCTGTGAGAGTACCTAGACAAAAAGCCTTAATATATATTTTTTTAGTTTTTTTTGTCAATGCATTGCCTCCTAAATTTTTGCTAGTTCGTCAAGACAAAGTTTATAACCATCTAGCATATTTTCCATAAAATAATTGACTTCTACTATATTAATTGCTTTTATTGAATCGATAGTTGAGTTGAAAGCACTCTCAAACTCTTTGTTTCCACTTTGCAGTTCTTCTATACATTTTGTCAAAGCTGAGATTTTGTCTGCGCCTTTTAGCAGCTTTTTTTCATATTCAGAAAGACATTCCTGAGTCATATATGGCCTTAAATAATCTTTTATTTCAGGTTGAGATGTTTCAAGAAGTTTATTTATAGCATGCATTTCTATTTCTTTATATGCCATTTGGATTTTTTCATTATTATATTTTACAGGCGTTGGCAAATCACCCGTAAGAATCTCGCTGACATCGTGATATAGAGCACACATACAAACTTTTTCACTGTTAACAATATGATTGAATTTATTATTAGCCAAAAGGCACAATGTATGTGATATAAGCATAACTTCAGTTGTATGCTGTGCGACATCTTCTTCTGTGTTTTGTCGCATAAGACTCCAACGTGGTATATATTTAAGTCTTGAAAGTAATGCATTAAAATTAAACATTGCTATTCTCCTTTAGCACTTCTTTTACAAGATTTTTAGCATCCTCTAAAGTAGAAAGACTATTTGTAAGGTACCTAAGATGTGCCGCACCTCTTAATCCTTTCATGTATAGCGCAGATTGCCCTCTGGCTTTTTTCATGCCTAAAACTTCACCGTTGACCTCACAAAGCTTTTCAATATGCCACATAAGAAGAGACATTTTTTCTTCTATTGTTGGTTCTTTATCAATAACTAATCCTTTCAATGCTTGGTCAATTTGTTTAAAAATCCAAGGTCTACTAAGAGCTTCTCTGCCAATCATAATAGCATCACAACCCGTGTAATCAATCATTTTTATTGCGTCTTCAGGCGAGACAATGTCACCGTTTCCAATTACAGGAATATTTACAGCTTTTTTAACATTTTTAATACTGTCCATATCTATTCCAGGATGATACATTTCTTTTCTAGTACGTGCATGAATTGTTATAAAATTTACACCAGCTGCTTCAACTTTTTTTGCAAGTTCTACACAGCTTATGCACTCATCATCCCAGCCTTTTCTCATTTTTACACTGACAGGAATACCATTTGCGTTATCTACAACGGATTTAGCAATTTCCCGCGCAAGGTCGGTATTTTTCATAAGTGCACTACCAGCACCGTTTGTAACTATTTTAGGTGCAGGGCATCCCATATTTATATCTATGAAGTCAGGTTTGTATTCCAAAACTATTTTTGTCGCCCGCTTAAAATCTACTGGGTCAAACCCAAAAAGCTGAATACCATATTTGCCTTTATGTTCCCATGTTTCCATAAGTTGGCGACTCTTTTTATCGCCATAATAAAGAGCACGTGCTGACACCATCTCACTTACAGTAAAGCCTGCATCATATTCATCTGCAACTTTTCGCATTACTATATCACAAAATCCTGCCATAGGGGCAAGAACTGCTTTGTTTTCTATTACTAATCCGTTTAAATTCATTTTTTTCACCATATAAAATAATTTTAATCAATAAATTATACCATAAAACAATTATTTGTGGTATACTTATATAGTCAAATTTAAAATATTACACAATTTATATATAAGGAGAGTTTTATGAAACTTTTAGCCATAGATGGAAATAGCATTTTAAACCGTGCTTTTTTCGGCATTAAAGTGTTGACTACAAAAGATGGACAATATACAAATGGTATATATGGTTTTTTAAATATTTTGCATAAGCTGGAAAGCGACATAAAACCTGATGCTATCGCTATTGCCTTTGACTTAAAAGGAAAAACATTTAGACATGAAATGTATCCCAGTTACAAGGGAACTAGAAAAGGAATGTCTGAAGAACTTGCCAGTCAAATGCCACTATTAAAAGAAATTCTTACGAACTTAGGGTATGTTTTGGTTGCCAAAGAAGGTTATGAGGCTGATGACATTTTGGGTACACTTTCTAGAGTGTCTAGAGAAAATGGAGATAAGTGTTACATTGCAACAGGTGATAGGGATAGTTTACAGCTCGTAAATGGCGATGTTACAGTTGTTTTAGCTACAACTGGACAAAATATAATAATGACTCCTGAAGCCGTAAAGGAAAAATATTCTCTTGATGTAAGTCAGCTTATAGATTTAAAAGCACTTATGGGAGATTCATCTGATAATATACCTGGAGTAAAGGGCGTAGGAGAAAAAACAGCGGTTGGTCTTTTACAAAAATTTACAACTCTTGATGGAGTTTATGAAAATATAGATGATCCATTTATTAAAAAAGGCGTTCGTGAAAAACTTATAAATGATAAAGAAATGGCTTATCTTTCTAAAAAATTAGGAACTATTTGTACGACAGCACCTATTGAAACTGATATCAATTTCTATAGAAAGCAAACTGGCAATTTTTCTAGAGCTGTTGAAATATTCAATAAGCTTGAAATGTATTCAATGGCAGAAAAATTTTGTGGAGAAAATCAAATTCAACTTAAAAAGGTTGAAAAAAAGTTGGAAAATGTTCAAATTAGAGAGTTTTCGGGATTAGAAAAAGCTGTTATTTATGAAGATAATGATGAATTTATATTTGTTTGGAACAAGATAGTTGAAAAATTATCATTAGATAGTCCTGCTTTGAAAGAATATCTAGAAGATGAAACAAAAGAAAAAATTGCTTATGATAGCAAAGCTATGTATAAGTTTTGCTTTGAAAAAAATATAAAAGTAAAGAATATTTCATTTTGCCTCACACTAGCAGCCTATATAGTAAATCCTCTCGCAAATAGCTACGCAAAAGAAGTTATGCCTGTGTCCATAGGCGCTGAAAAAGAATTTGAATGTGAAAATAAATTTGCTTCATTTGCACAGAATTGTTACACAATTTTAAAAGATAATATAGATAAAAACAATCAGCAACAACTTCTGTATGAAATAGAAATGCCGCTTGCTGAAGTTCTTGCTAATATGGAACATATTGGATTTGCAGTCGATAAACAGGGTGTTATTGATTTTGGTATTCAGCTTAAAGAACAGATTGAAAAAGACCGGCAAATAGTTTATGAAATGGTTGGTGAGAAGTTCAATCTAAATAGCCCTAAGCAACTAGCTCATGCGCTTTTCGATGTTTTGGGATTACCAACTGGTAAAAAAACAAAATCAGGATACTCTACTAACGCAGAAACACTTGAAGGCCTTAGAAAATATCATCCAGTTATAGATGTGATTTTGAATTATAGGACATATCAAAAGTTAAATTCAACTTATGTTGAAGGACTTTTAGATAAAATTCAAGACGACGGAAGAATTTATTCTACATTTAATCAAACTGAAACAAGAACTGGTCGTATTTCGTCAAGTGAACCTAATTTGCAGAATATTCCAGTAAGAACAAAGCTTGGAAGTGAGTTGAGAAAGTTTTTTATAGCTAAAGATGGCTGTATGCTTCTTGATGCTGATTATTCGCAAATTGAACTTAGAATTCTAGCTCATATTAGTGGAGATGAGGTTATGAAAAACGCCTTTATAAACGGAGAGGATATTCATGCGAGAACTGCATCACAGGTTCTTAAACTACCTATAGAAATGGTTACTCCTCAGCTTCGTAGTAGAGCAAAAGCTGTTAATTTTGGCATAGTTTATGGTATAAGTTCATTTGGCCTTTCAAAGGATACAGGTATGAGTGTTAAAGAGGCGGATGCTTTTATCAAAGATTATCTGAAACATTTTAGCGGTGTTTCTAAATATATGGATGATACTAAAAATTTTGCAAAGGAAAATGGATATGTTGCAACATTGTATGGCCGTCGTAGGATTTTACCTGAAATAAACAATCCAAACAAAAACATTCAAGCGATTGGCGCAAGAATGGCTATGAATACACCAATTCAAGGTACTAGTGCTGATATAATTAAAATTGCAATGGTTAAAGTGTATAACAGACTTAAAAGTGAAAATATGAAAAGCCGATTGGTTTTGCAAGTACACGACGAACTTATTGTTGAAGCACCTATTGATGAAATGGAAAAAGCTGGATATATTCTTGGTGAGGAAATGACAAATGCGGCACAGCTATCTATACCTTTAAAAGCAGATGTTAACAGCGGTGAAAACTGGTATATAGCCAAAGGATAATGTAAAATGGAAAACACACTTTTAAAAAGAATTAAAACTACTAATTTTACTATTCATCATATTGAAGATGTAAGTGAAATTCACTTTCAGGTTCTAGATGGTTGGAGCATGAAAAGTCTTATAAGCGATATTGCAAATACTTCTACAATGAGCTATGTTGCTGAGTATGATGGGAGGGCTTTTGCTTTCTGTTCATATCTTGTTACAGACGATGCAGAGTTATTATTTGTATGCACACATCCATCATACAGAGGACATGGAATAGCTACTAAATTATTAAAAGAATCAATGGGGATGCTACCAGAGCATATAAACAATATAGTTCTTGAAGTTAGAAGCAAAAACGATGGTGCTAGACGTCTTTATGAAAAGTTAGGGTTCAAGGAACTATGCGTTCGCCGTGGATTTTATACTACGCCTGCTGATGATGCAGTTGTTATGGAGTACACAAAAGGCGGAGTAAAAGAACTAGATTAGTTTAACAGATTAAGAAAAGAGAAAATATATGTATATATTGGGTATAGAAAGTAGTTGTGATGAAACAGCAGCTTCAATAGTTGAAAATGGCAGAATAATTGCTTCAAATATTGTATATTCACAGGTTGAGGAACATGGATTATATGGCGGAGTTGTACCAGAAATTGCTTCACGCCGCCACATAGATGCAATTAGCGAAGTGGTGCAAAAATGTTTTGATGAAGCTAAAATGACAGTAAATGATGTCGATGCAATTGCTTGCACATTCGCCCCTGGTCTTATAGGTGCACTTTTAGTCGGACTTAATTTTGCAAAAGGACTTTCTTATGCAAGTGGAAAGCCACTTGTTCCTGTTCATCATCTTCGTGGACATATTGCAGCTCTATATCTCACATATCCTGAACTAAAGCCGCCGTTTATTTGCTTAGTTGCGTCTGGTGGACACAGTCATATTGTGGCAGTCGACGACTATACAAAGTTTCGTGTTATAGGCCATACAATAGATGACGCTGCAGGAGAAGCTTTTGATAAAGTAAGTCGTACTCTTGGACTTGGTTATCCAGGTGGACCAGCTATTGCCAAAGCTGCTTTATCTGGGGATGATAAAAAATATAAATTGCCTACACCTCATACAGAAAATAAGTATGATGTAAGTTTTTCAGGGCTTAAAACTGCGGTTATTAATATATATAATACAAACAATATGAAAGGTGAAAAAACAGATATAAATAGTCTCGCTGCTTCATTCCAAGAAAAAATTGCTCAAATTCTTAGTGAAAATCTTTCAAATGCCGCCAAAGAATTCGGTTACGATAAGGTTGCAATAGCAGGAGGCGTTTCGGCAAATAAAAGACTTAGACAACTCATTGAGGAAAAAATCGAAAATAGAGAATTCTTTGCACCATATATGGAACTTTGTGGTGACAATGCAGCAATGATTGCCTCTCGGGGATACTATGAATTTATAAATGGCCGCAGAGGGAATATTGAGCTTAATGGTATAGCAAGTCTTAATATTGACTTTGATTAATTTATCCTTGACAAAAAGGGTAAAAACAGTAAAATTATAAGTAATCATAAATAAGGAGAAATCTCATGAATAAAGATGAAATTGTAAAAAAGTTATTTGATATAATTAACGAGGAATTAGGAATTGAACCTGAAAATATTTCACTTGATGCTAACATCAGAGAAGATTTCGAAGCTGATAGCCTTGATATGATTGACATTATCATGGATATCGAAGATGAACTTAATGTGGAAGTTCCAAATGAAGCTCTTGATGACCTTATTACAGTAAATGATGTTGTGGAATATATATTAAAAAATAAGTAAGTGTATAAATTTTAGCCCTTATATAACAATATAAGGGTAAAATTTTGAAAAGAGGAAAAAATGGCGAAAGATAAAAAATTTGTTAGTGAAATCACATCACGAGATGAAGATTTTGCACAGTGGTTCACAGATGTAGTTGTAAAAGCTGAGCTTATCGACTATTCATCAATTAAAGGCTTTACAATTATGCGTCCATATGGTCAAGCTTTATGGGAAAATATTCAGAAGAGCCTTGACGCAAAATTCAAGGCAACAGGACATGAAAATGTAGCTATGCCAATGCTTATTCCTGAAAGTCTTTTGCAAAAAGAAAAAGACCATGTTGTAGGCTTTGCTCCTGAAGTTGCATGGGTTACACATGGCGGTAATGAAAAACTTGAAGAACGTCTTTGTGTTCGCCCTACAAGTGAAACTTTATTCTGTGATCACTGGGCACACACTTTGCAGACATATCGTCAGTTGCCTATGAAATATAATCAATGGTGCAGTGTTGTTAGATGGGAAAAAACAACAAGACCTTTCCTTCGTGGCCGTGAATTTTTTTGGCAGGAAGGCCATACAATTCATGAAACAGCTGAAGAAGCAAAAAATGAAACATTGTCAATTTTAGATATGTATGCAGATTTTGCTGAAAAAGAACTTATGATGCCTGTTATTAAAGGCAAAAAAACCGAGAGTGAAAAATTTGCAGGTGCCGAAGCAACATATACAATAGAAGCTATGATGCATGATGGTAAGGCATTGCAAAGCGGTACATCACACTACTTTGGTGATGGATTTGCAAAAGCTTATGAAGTTAATTTTGCTGATAGAAACAACACAATTTCTTACCCATTCCAGACCAGCTGGGGTATTTCAACAAGAATTATCGGTGCTCTTATAATGAGCCATGGCGATGATTATGGCCTTATAATTCCACCAGCAGTTGCACCTATTCAGATTGTTATTATTCCTATTGCACAGCATAAAGAAGGTGTACTTGAAAAAGCAAATGAACTTAAAACACGCCTTGAAAAGTCATTTAGAGTAAAAGTTGACGATAGCGATTATTCAGCTGGTTGGAAATTTAATCAGTATGAAATGAAAGGTGTACCTCTTCGCCTTGAAATAGGCCCTAAAGATATTGAAAATAATCAGTGTGTTATTGTTCGTCGTGATAACAGAGAAAAAACATTTGTTTCACTAGATAATCTTGAAGAAGAAATTATCCGCCTTACTAAAGAACTTGAACAGTCAATTTATAATAAAGCTAAAGAAAACCTTGAATCAAGAACAGAAACACTTGATACTATGGAAGAAATAATTGCTTCTTCAAATGCAAAAGATGGTTTTATCAAAACACTTTGGTGTGGTGATGCAGAATGCGAAGCAGCAATGAAGGAACAAGCTGGCCTTTCAAGCAGATGTATGCCATTTGGTGAACAGGACAATATAGATGGAGTTTGCCCAGTGTGTGGTAAAGCAGCTCATCATAGAGTTGTTTGGGGTAAAGCTTACTAATTTTTATATAATATAGCATTACAAAGGAGAAAATTATGGCTTTTATGTCTTATGATCCATGGGCTGGAATTACTAGCAGAAATGGTGTACCTGGTGACGAGTTAGTTGCAGGACTTCAAAAATCTATTAGGCGCGCAGATTATGAAATCGCTGTTGATATTGCTTACGAAATGTACATAACAAGTGAGCAATTTGAAGACAAACTTTGGCGTCGTCTTACCATCATAGCTTGTGAAGATATTGGTTTTGGTAATCCATATGCCATTATGGTAATAAACAAACTTGATGAAGCAAGAAAACTGTTCCCATATACTGATGGTGATAGACCATTATTCTTTATGTTCGCTATTCGTTATCTATGTGCTCAGCCAAAAGAACGCTCAACTGATTGTCTTAAAAATCTTGTTATTAAGAAATTTGAACAGGGTTATGTTCCAACTGTTCCAGATTATGCTTATGATGTTCATACAGCTCAAGGACGCGCAAAAGGCAGAGATATTATTCACTTTCTCGATGAAGCGAGTAAGGTTGTTCCATTGATGGAAGGATATGATGATACATATCGCCTTAAACTTAAAGAAGTTATCAAAAATGAACTAGAAAATAACATTCAGCCAAAAGAAGGTTCATTTGTTTATACAAGAGATTAAGGGAGGAAATAAAATATGTCAAATATGCCTTTTGACCCATGGGGTGGACTAAAAAGCAGAAATGGTATCCCTTGCGATGAACTTATTGCAGGAGTGCAGAAAGCTATCAGACGTGCAGACTATGAAATAGCCGTTGATATGGCTTATGAACTTTACATAACAAGCGAATTTCTAGAGGATAAACTTTGGAGACGCCTTAATGTTATAGCTTGTGAAGATATCGGTTTTGGCAACCCTAGAGCGATAGAACTTATTAGAAATCTTGATCAAGCTAGGAAGAAATTTCCTTATCAAGATGGAGATAGACCTTTTTTCTTTATTCATGCAATTCGTTTCCTTTGTGAACAGCCTAAAGAACGATCCACGGATTGTCTTAAAAACATTGTTATCAAAAAATTTGAGCAAGGATATGTTCCAGAAATTCCTGATTATGCATATGACGTTCATACAGTAAAAGGTCGTGCCAAAGGTAGAGATATTATTCACTTTCTTGACGAAGCTAGTAAAGTTATACCTGTTTGGGATAATTATGATGATACATATCGTCTTAAACTTAAAGAAGTTATTAAAGAAGAAATCAAAAATGATACAAAACCAAAAGAAGGTTCATTTACATACAATGTATGGCAAGCTTAATTAAATAATAAAAAGGCGAAATTTTATATTTCGCCTTTTCTTATATGGAGAAGATTATGAAAACAGTTTTAATAACAGGAGCGTCTGGTGATATAGGTGCTGAAATTGCCAGGGTGCTAGATAAATCGGGATATGCTATAGCTGTGACATATAATAAAAACAAAGAAAGTGCTGAAATACTTTGTAATGAACTGTCAAGTGCAAAAGCTTTCCAATGTGATGTTTCAAACTTTGAAAGTATAAAAAGTTTATATGAGAATATTATAAAAAATTTTGGGAAAATAGATATTGTTATCAATAATGCTGGTTCGGCCTTTACTGGTCTTTTACAGGATATGAATGAAAGTCAAATTGTAAATTTAATATCAACTGATCTAAATGGTGTGATTTATTCTTGTCGTTTTGCGTCTGATTATATGGTAAAAAATCATAGTGGTGTCATTATAAATATTTCTTCTATATGGGGAGTTGTTGGAGCATCTTGTGAGTCTGTTTATTCAGCTGCAAAAGGCGGCGTTATCACATTTTCAAAAGCGCTAGCAAAAGAACTTGGACCTTCGGGAATAAGAGTAAACTGTGTAAGCCCAGGGGTTATAAATACAAAAATGTTGAATTGTTATTCTGAAGATGATTTAAAAGCTTTATCTGATGAAACACCACTAGGAAGAATAGGAACGACAAAAGATGTTGCAAATGCAGTAAAATTTTTAATAAGCGATGATGCGGCATTTATTACTGGTCAAAATCTTGTGGTAGATGGTGGAATAATTCTTTAATTATAATTAAAAAGTAAAAATAGTTATTCAAAATTTGTGTTGTTTATAAAACCGCTTTTTGTTCCTAACTATATAAAAACGCCCCTAAATAATATACATAATGTAATATTTGTACAATAAATTACAAATATAAACTAAAATGTACAATAAAAAAATTAAATTTTTAAAATATTCAACGATTATATAAAAAATACTTATAAACTACATATTGTATAAATTTATATAATAGTTTTTCGTTAACTTGTTTTTGCTCGATAAAATATGTTATAATACAACAAAATTTTAATTAGGAGAGCAGTTATGAGTATCACAGTAATGGGTGCAACATTTGTGGATATAAAAGGGTTCCCTTTTGATACATATGTAGCAAAAGGTCGTAATTCTGGCAAAATTGAATATGTTCATGGAGGAGTTGCAAGAAATATTGTTGAAGATATTGCTAATATGGAACTCCGTCCTGCGTATATAGGAATTGTAGACGATACACCACTTGGAACAGCTGTTAAAGAAAAACTTCGCAAACATAAGGTAAATACTGATTATATAATTACAGAACCAGATGGAATGGGTACTTGGATGGTTGTTTTTGACAACACAGGTGATGTTGCTGGTTCTATATCTAAAAGACCAAATTTGCTTCCTTTAGTGAATTTATTGGAGGAAAAAGGTGATGAAATATTTTCTAAAGCTGATAGCTTAATTATTGAAGTTGATATTGAAAAGGAAATTTTAAAACTTGCGGTTAAACTTGCTGAAAAGTATAATGTTCCATTGTATGGTATGGTTTCTAACATGAGTATCGCAACTGAACGACGAGATTATCTGCAAAAATTCGAATGTTTTATTTGCAATTTGCAAGAAGCTGGTGTTTTATTTCTTGATGACTATGATGACAAAACCCCACAAGAAATGCGGGATATTTTAAGTGAAAAAATTAGACGGGCCAATATAAAATCTATGGTTGTGACTATGGGGGCAAAAGGTTCAGTTTATGCGGATATAAAAGGAAATAAAGGAGTTTGTCCAGCTAAAAAGGTTGCAGTAAAGGACACTTCTGGTGCAGGAGACGCTTTTTGCGCTGGTGTTTCCGCTGCGCTTACTTATGGAAAAACTTTGCCTGAAGCTATGGAAATAGGTTCTTTTCTTGCAGCATCTGTTATAACTTCATCTGAAAATGTATGCCCACGATTCCTTCCTAAGGAACTAGGAATAGATGTTACAGTTGAGCAAAAATAAGATTATAAAGATATTATTTTATGTTTAAAAAAAATAAATTTAACGGTTTTCTTATATCAGCAAATATCATTACAGCAATTTAAAATTTAAGTGACATATTGTTATATTAGAAACGTTAAACTATCTAAAAAGCATCAATTATGAAAAATTAGGTATAGATGAACTATTATTTAAAAGACCAAAGACTATTATGATAGTTACTGTATAATAGTTTCTTAGGCTATTGGAAAGCTTAAAAGTGAAAAGATGTTTCCAATAATACTGACATAGAGAAAAATAAATATATTATAGTGAATGAAAAAGCGGGAGATGTAAATTAGTAGCATATATTTCCTATGATTGTGATTTTATTGTAAACAGTAAAGTGTTGAACTATTCTTAAGAAGCGTTTAAATAATCTGATTGATTTTTATAAAAAAATCTATAATTACTGGTTTAATTTTATAACTATAGAATAAAGCGGAATTTGCCAATATTGACAGATTCCGCTTTTTTACTAATCCGCTGTATAAACATATTTTGTATCTTTCATATAATAAAAAAGGCAGAATAAGCTGCCCTTTTTATTAGTATTCAAGTTTTTGAAGTTCGCTCATCGCGATAATGATTATTTCTAAAGCACTCATAAATCCATCGATTGAGTATCCTTCTTCAGCCATATGTGCTGAACCAACAAAATCTGGAAGTTCGTCACCTTGAGGTTCGGTGCCAAATGCAACACCACGAGGGAAGTGTCTAGCATATGTTCCACCACCGATTGTATAAGGTTCAGTGTGAAGGCCAGTAACTTCATTATAGGTGTTCATCATAGCCATAACAATTGGATCTTTAGGGTCAATGTAGAATGGTTCTGCACCTTTGCTTTCAGGAACATATCCACCAACAGTTTTGAAAAGTGAATCCAAGATTTTATGAATTTTTTCAGGATTTGTGTTTGTTGGGTATCTGATGTTGATGTTTTGACAGAAAATACCATCTTTGAAACTAATAATACCTCCTATACATGTAAGAGGGTCAAAAAGCTTGTCATCAGCATCAATTCCAAGTCCTGAGCCATCTGAAACGTCATGTAATTTTTTCAATAATAAGAAGTAAGGCTTTTCTTCTTCGCTGAACAAGTTGTTATCAAGAGCATAATTTACAATCATACCAATAGCATTTTTGGTACCTTCAGGTGAAGCAGCATGACCACCTATGCCATGAGCTGTAACTTTTATACCTTCTTGTGTTTTTTCAACTTCAAAACCATCGATAACAGGGAAGTTACCATCGCAATTTTTAAAAGTTATTTCAGCTAGGTCGGGAATAACATTACCTGCAACACCTGAATCGAACTTTAACACATTGCTGTTATCTATTTTTTTACTGAAAAGATTAAATGATACAATACCTTTTTCACCACAGCATACAGGAAAGTTCGCATCAGGAGTAAAAATGAAAAGTGGTGCTTTTTCTTTTTCAAGATAATGTTCAACATCTGTCATGCCTGTTTCTTCATCAGCACCGAATAATGCACGAATCGTATATGGAAGCTTAACACCTTGCTCTTTGAAGAATTTAAGCATATACATTGTGAGAATTGCTGCACCTTTGTTATCACATACACCACGACCAATAAGCCAACCTTCTATTTCTCTAACGATAAATGGGTCTGCTTTCCAGCCATTACCAACAGGAACAACATCAAGATGACATATTGTTGCAAGATACTCTTCTCTTTCACCATCAAGCTGTGCATATCCGATATAATTATCAAGATTAGTGGTTTTAAGACCCATTCTGCTAGCCATTTCCAAACCTTTATTCAATGCGTTCTTAGGACCTGGACCAAAAGGCATACCTTCGCTAGGTTCGCCCGCAACACTTGGAACAGCAACAATTTCTTTTATATCAGCAATTATATTCTCTCTATTGTCTTTAACAAATTGTTGAACTTTTTTTCTAAATTCTGCGTTAATCATATGAATCCTCCGTATTTATTATTATGTATATCATTATATCACACAATTTTCAGAAATGTACTCTAGAAAAAACTTTACTTATAGTGTATAATACTAAATTAACTGATAAATAAGGAGTACGAAAATGAAAAAGAAGTTAAATATAAATGTAATTTTAATTGGAGGAGTGCTATTAGTTGCGCTTACCTTTTTTTGTTGGCAGCAAATTAATAAAACTAAAGGTGGTGTAGCAACGGTTATATTTGACAATAGTGATACGAGGTATCAAGTTGATTTAACTGTTGATGATACTTATACATTTACAGAAGGTAAATTCGATGTTACACTTGATGTTAAAGATGGAGAAATACGGTTTATAAATAGTAAATGCCCTGATCATATTTGTGAGGGTTTTGGTTATATAAGTCACGAATATGAATATGCTGTTTGTTTGCCAGCAGGTGTTTCTGTTCTTATTGAGAAAGAAGCTAAATAAAAATAAAATCTCGGTATGTTTTTAACATATCGAGATTTTTTATTTGAAATTATTCTTTTACAATAAGATTAGACGTGTCATACATAACTTTTGCGTGATTTACTTTAATAAGTTCGCTTTTGACTTCATTTCCAGTAATAACATTTATTACCTTACGGAAAATTTTGTTGTTGCGATATACGATTCCGTTTTCACGACTGAAATATTCGTTCTCAACATAAATATGATAAGAATTAGGTATATTTTGGTTTGCCATAAGGCTGCCAACAAGATATTTCTCATCACAGTGTATAAGTAATTGAAATGTATATGGTGTATTGTTTTTAACACGATAATCTTTATAGTTATACAAAATACTTGTTCCTGTTCCAAATGGCACAACACGACCAAAATCTGGAAATAAATCAATACCATCGTGGTGATGATGTTCAACTATTGTGAGAGGTGAGTGTAGTATCAACCAGTGAATTAGATTTGTGAATTGACACATTCCTCCACCAATATCACTTGATGGACTTCCGCTTTTTATAGTAATACCAGTTTTATATCCTTTTTTTTCGTTTACACTTCCTACTAATTTCCAAAAAGAAAAAGTTTCACCAGGCTTTATTAAAATTCCATTTACTTTAGGCGCAGCAATAGATAAATTAACTGCTTTATTTTCTTGCAGTTCATTATCAACATTTCCGAGTTGCCTTCTAATAAGAGATTTATGTTTGTATACTTTTACTGGTAAAGGAATGGTACTTTTTTCGTATGAAAATTCTGTATTGCTTATTGTATCGTTAATTTTTCGCTTTAGTATTTCTTTTTGTGTTGAAATTTTATATGTAAAAGGTGAAATTTCACAAAACAGTTTGCGTTTTTTCATAATGGCACTCCCTTATTATGTTAAATTTTACCTATATTGTATCATAAAAAATGGGAGAACAAGTTCTCCCATTTTTTTATTATTTAATTATTTCATCGCAGCTACACAAGAAATTTCAACCAAAAGACTTGGATTCGCAAGTTTTGCTTCAACACAAACCCTTGCAGGCTCATTATCTTTAACTACCCATGCATCATAAATGCTGTTCATCTCTTTAAATAATGACATATCTTTAATATATACATTAGCAGAGAGCATATGCTCTCTGTCGCTTCCATATTTTATGAGAATTTCTTCAATTTTTGCTAGTGTCTCAGCTGTTTGTTCTTTGATATCACCGGTAGGGTCATTGCAAACCTGACCTGAGATGTAAAGTATACCGTTGTTCTCTACTACTTTTGAGTATCTACCGTTTGATTCAAATCTTCTGATTGCCATAATATAATCTCCTTATTTGTTGTGTAATTACACATAATTGTTAGTATCAGTAGTATCTGTCTTGATTTTCATCAATTATAACATATTTTTCTTTGGTTGAATCAATTAAAATGCTTATTATTCCACCCAAAGCAAGAATAAATGTTAGAAAACAAAGTACCCATTTTAAAATTTTCATATTCTGTCCTCCAATAATATATTAATTCATTTAATAGTTTAATATTACAAAAACATTCATATTACTTTCTGCGTTATAATTTTTTTCCAATGAGTTTCCATTTAATACACTAAAATCTCCATTTGGAAATTTTTGCACCATGTTAAATGTTAAAATGCTTTTTTCTGCAAGAGTCGTGTTCCAAAGTTTGTTGATAAGTGATTTTGATAAAGTTATTTCTCCACACCAATAAAAGCCTTGTTCATCATTAGCCTTGAATGTGCTATATTTGAGTAAGTTAGTATATTCGGTTCCATTATGAATAGCTTCTTTTATGCCATCGTATCCGAAAGTTACTTTAAGTATACTGTTTTTTTCTTCTGATATATTTAAATAAAATTCAATGTTGTCGTTCCCACTTGGATTTTCTAAAAAATTATAACAACATAATACTAAATCATTACCATGAACATAAGTTTTAAGATAACAAAAAATCATGTGGTCTTCTTTTGATACATTATAGCTTGTCATCTTAAATGCACTTTGAGTATCCCATGGTAAAATAGATTGTGATTTATAAATAATGTTTTGCACAAAAAGCCTACCTTTATATATTATTCCTAAATTATTTTAATTGTAACATATAAGTATAAAATAGTATATATATTTTGGATTGTTTAACAATTTTTTAACAAAAATTTGAGTATTTTCTCATAATTAACTGATTTTTATATTATTATTGGTAATTTATCTCTCAAATAACTATTGAAAAAAGTTAACAATAATGTTACAATCTATATTTGAAAAAGTGACTTTTAGCAAAAGGATATTTAAAAGTCTTGAAGGAGGATTATATAGGTGGCAGTATTTAAAAAACTGGTTCGCAGTGCTGAAGGCGCAAAAGTACCTCATTACAAAAACACTGAGAACTGTGAAACTGTTAAGATGACGGTTCCAGCTAGAGTATATGTATCAATGCAACAGCATATTGGTGCACCAGCAAAAGCTTGTGTAAAAAAAGGTACTGAAGTTAAAGTTGGCGATGTTATCGGCACAGCCGATGGTATTATTTCAGCAGCAGTACATTCACCAGTTAGTGGTAAAGTATTTGGTATTGAAGAAATCATGTTTCCAACTGGTAAAGTACAGACAGTAGTTATTGACACAGATGGATTGCAGACAGTAAGTGAAAGTGTTAAAGCTCCTGTTGTTACAGATCATGCAAGTTTTGTTCAAGCAATTAAAGATAGTGGTCTTGTAGGCCTTGGTGGAGCAGGGTTCCCAACAGGTGTTAAACTCGACCCACAGAACATTAGTGAAGTTGATACACTTGTTATTAATGCAGCAGAATGTGAACCATATATCACTTCTGATTACCGTGAAATGATGGAATGTGGCGAAGATGTAATTGAAGGTGCAAAAGCAGTTAAAGAATATTTAGGCCTTTCTAAAGTTTATATTGGTATTGAAGCTAACAAACCACAAGCTATTGAAAAAATGAAATCACTTATTTCTGGTATTTCAGGTTTTGAAGTAGTTACATTGCCTAGTGTTTATCCACAAGGTGCTGAAAAAATTATTATTGAAACTGTTACAGGCAAAGAAGTTCCTAAAGGTGCTTTGCCAGCATCAGTTGGTGTTATCGTTATGAATGTAGCATCAGTTGGCTTCATTAATAGATACCTTAAAACAGGTATGCCTCTTACAACAAAGAGAGTTACAGTTGATGGTGATGCTGTAGCTAAAGCTCAAAATGTTGAGGTAGTAATTGGTACATCGGTTAAAGACCTTGTTGAATTCTGTGGTGGTTACACACAGGAACCGGGAAAAATAATTTATGGTGGTCCAATGATGGGTACAGCACTTACCAGTGATGAAATGCCTATCATAAAACAGAACAATGCTATCCTTGTATTTGGACAGGAAAAAGCAACTTTGCCATCACCTAGTGCATGTATCCGTTGTGGCAGATGTATTAACGCATGTCCAATGGGACTCGCACCTGTTGAAATTGCACTTGCTCTTTCAATAAAAGACGGTGAAGAACTTACTGCTCTTAATACTGACTTGTGTATGGAATGTGGCAGCTGTTCATTTGTATGTCCAGCTAAACGTCCTGTTGCACAGACAATGAAAGAAGCAAAAGAATTCTTGAGAAAGGTGGACAAAAAATAATGAAACTTACAGTATCATCAGCTCCACATATTACAGGCAAAGATACTACTGCTTCACTTATGCGTGATGTTATCATTGCAACAGTTCCTGCAATTGTTGCTTCAGTATTATTCTTTGGTATTCGAGCTCTTACTCTAATATCTGTTACAGTTGGAGCTTGTTTAGTTTTTGAACTTCTATGGGAAAAAATAATGAAAAAGCCAATTACAACTGGCGACTTATCAGCGGTTGTAACTGGTATTTTACTTGCATTTAACTTCCCAGCTTCACTCCCACTGCCAATGGCTATTTTAGGCGCAGCAATCGCTATTATTGTTGTTAAACAGCTATTCGGTGGTATAGGCTTTAACTTTGCTAACCCAGCTATCGTGGCAAGAATTGTTCTTGGCCTTTCATTTACAAGCTATATGACAGATTGGATTTTTCCAGATGCAACAGCAACTGCTACACCACTTGCTCTTTATGCAAATGGCACAGGTACAGCTCCTGAAATTATAGATATGTTCATCGGTAGAACAGGTGGCACACTAGGTGAAACAAGTGCTTTGGCTCTTATCATCGGTTTTGTATATCTTGTTGCTAAAAAAGTTATTAGTCCAATTATTCCTGTTACATATGTTGCAACAGTTGCAATTTTCGCAATGCTCCTTGGTGTTGACCCAGTTGTTTATGTACTTGGTGGTGGTTTGCTTCTCGGCGCAATATTTATGGCAACTGACTATGTAACAAGTCCTTATACAAAAAAAGGTAAAATTATATTTGGTATCGGACTTGGTATCATCACAGTTATGATTCGTCGCTTTGGTACAATGACAGAAGGCGTTTCATACGCTATCCTTCTAATGAATCTTGTTGTTCCTTATATCAACAAACTTTCAAGACAAAAACCTTTGGGTGCTCCTAAAAAAGTTAAGGAGGCTAAATAATGAAAAAGAAAAATCCTACATGGAATGATATGATCAAACCAGTTGTTGTTCTTACAGCAATTTGTGTTGTTGTTTCTGGCCTTCTTGCAGTTGTAAACGGAATAACAACTCCTATTATAGAGAAAAATGCTGCTTTAGCAGCTGACGCAGCTCGTATCGAACTTCTTCCAGAAGCTACTGATGGCTTTGATAAGATTGAAGATGTTGATATGGCTGGCGTTACAGAAGTATATAAAGCTAAAAATGGTTCAGGATATACAGTTACAGCATTTGGTAAAGGTTACGGCGGCGATGTTACATATATGGTTGCTTTTGACTCTGAAGGTGTTATTGTTAATCTTAAGGTTCTTTCACATTCTGAAACAGCAGGCCTTGGTTCAAAAATCGAAAATCCTGAATTTATAGAATCATTTAAAGGTAGCAACAAAGAACTTACAGCAGCTGATATTGATATGATTTCAGGTGCTACAATTTCTTCAAATGCATCTCTTACAGCTGTTAACAATGCAAGAAAAGCATTCAACCAGTATGCTAAAGGCATCGTTATAGTTGAACAGACTCTTGAAGAAAAACTTGGACTTCTATTCGGAGAAGGAACACCAGCAGCTGTTCTTACGGAAGAATACTCAAACGAAAATGCAGTTGCTTTCTATACAACTGATAAAGGTGTTATTATTTGTTCAACAGGCGACGGATTCAGCGCTAAAAACCAGGGCGGTGAGCCAATCAAAGCTTATGTTGCCTTTAATGAAGACGGTACAATTGCAGGTGTTCTTTTCGATTCTTCAAATGATACCCCTGGTATTGCTACAAAGATTGAAGAAGAAACATTTACTTCGTTGTTCGCAGGTAAATCAAATGCAGATGGTATTGATATAATTGCTGGTAGCACATACTCTTCTAATGCAGCTATTGAAGCTGTAAATAAAGCTTGTGTAGCTTTTGCAGCTATATAATATGAAAGGATTTGGGAAACAATGGCTAAAGAAAATAAATTAAATTTGGTTACCAAGGGCCTTTTGAAAGAAAACCCAGTTTTAAGGCTGGTACTTGGCACGTGTCCTACTCTTGCTGTTACTACAATGGCTTCTAATGGTGTAGGAATGGGTTTAGCAGCTACATTTGTTCTTATCTGTTCAAATATAGCTATTTCTTCACTTCGAAAAGTTATTCCAGATAAAGTTAGAATTCCTGCTTATATTACAGTTATTGCAGGTTTTGTAACTGTTGTTCAGATGCTCGTTAAAGCTTTTGCTCCTGCTTTGGACTCAGCTTTGGGCGTTTTCCTTCCACTTATTACTGTTAACTGCATTATTCTTGGACGCGCTGAAGCTTTTGCTTCTAAAAATAGTGTTTTAGATTCTGCACTTGATGGTCTTGGAATGGGTCTCGGTTTTACACTTACACTTACATTGATGGGTTCAATCCGTGAATTGCTCGGTGCTGGTACAATCTTCGGTATGGTACTAACTAAAAATCTGTTCCCTCCAATGTCAATCATGACAAGTGCACCAGGCGGATTCTTTGTATTTGGTTGTCTTATGGCTGCTGCAGTTAAACTGGAACTTGCTAACCCTTCAAAATTGGGTGATGGTAATGGTTGTGCAGGCGGTTGCCTTGGCTGTCCTTACGCAAACGGCGCTAAACCAGAAGTAGAACAGGGAGGTAAAGCATAATGGCTAAACTTGCTTCAATTCTTTTCAGTATGATGCTCGTAAATAACTATGTTCTCGTTAAATTTATGGGTATCTGTCCTTTCCTTGGTGTTTCCAAGAAGTTAGACTCTTCAGTTGGTATGTCTGTAGCTGTTACATTTGTTATGATTATGGCAACAGCTGTTACATGGCCAATTTATACATACCTTCTCGTTCCAGCAGAACTAGAATACATGAATACAATTAGCTTTATTCTTGTTATTGCTGCTTTGGTACAGTTGGTTGAAATTATCCTAAAGAAATTTATCCCAGCACTTCACCGCTCATTGGGTATATATCTTCCACTTATTACAACTAACTGTGCTATTTTGGGTGTTACACTCTTAAATGTTGAAAGTGGCTATACATTTGTAGAAAGTCTTGTAGCTTCATTGGGTGCTGGTCTTGGCTTCCTCATTGCTATGGTGCTGTTTACAGGCGTAAGAACTACTCTTGAATATGCTAAACCACCAAAATCATTCGAAGGTCTTCCAATCACACTTGTTGCAGCTTCATTGACAGCGATGTCATTTATGGGCTTCGGCGGTATCATCGAAGGCATCTTCGGCAAATTCTAAGGAGGAGTATAAAATGAGTAATATTATGCCTGCAGTGTTTATTATCACTGCTATTGGTATTCTTGCAGCTGTTGTTCTTGTACTTGCTGCTAAATTCATGTATGTTCCTGAAGACGAAAGAATTGGTAAAGTTCAGGAATGTCTTCCTGGTGCAAACTGTGGCGCATGTGGTTTTGCTGGTTGTGCTGACTATGCAAAAGCTGTTGTAGAAGGAAAAGCTGAACCAAACTGCTGTGTTCCTGGTGGTAAAGATACAGCAGCAGCTGTTGCTAAAGTTATGGGTACATCTGCTGGTGATGTTGTTGCTAAAAAAGCAGCTGTTGCTTGCCAAGGCTTTGATTGTAATACAAGCAAAAAATATGACTACCAGGGTGTTACAACTTGTGCTGCTGCTTCTAAAATGTTTGCAGGTCCATCAGCATGTGCTTACGGTTGTCTTGGATTCGGCGACTGTGTTGCTGTTTGTCAGTTTGATGCAATTCACATTGTGAATGGTGTTGCTTTGGTTGATCATGAAAAATGTACAGGTTGTGGTGCATGTACAAAAGCTTGCCCAAAATCTATCATTTCTCTTATTCCAGATGATGTTAACCCTATTGTTCTTTGTAAAAATATTGATAAAGGAGCTCAGACTAGAAAGGTTTGTTCAACAGGTTGTATTGGTTGTATGAAATGTACAAAAGTTTGTCCTACAAGTGCTATCACAGTTACAAACAACTTAGCTTCAATAAATCAGGACCTTTGTATTGCATGTATGCAATGTGCTGAAGAATGTCCAGTTAATGCAATCAATGTTCCAAACTGCAGAATTCAAAAGTAATTTGTATGTCAAAAGCTTAATATGCTACTGATATTACGGTTTTATAGGATGAGTTTATAAATAAATAGGCGGTACAGAAACTAATTCTGCTACTGCCTATTTTTTATTATATTAATGATAGTTCAAATTGCAATTTTTATCATTGGTGTAATATTTTCAATGTTATTTCATAAGAGTATATAATATTTTATACAACAATAAATTACTAGTTATATAATAAAATTTTTTATGAGAAATAATAAATATAGTAGAACAAAAAATATATGCTTGAAATAGGGGTTATTAACTATTTTACATGAATATTTATACATTAAATTTGTAGAAAAGATTTATTCATTGTAAG
>JAHHTS010000079.1 GCA_020024475.1 Oscillospiraceae bacterium | reverse complement strand
GGGAGACCATCATCTCCGGCGAGTATCAGAACTACTATGAGAAAATGTACAGCAACCGCTAAATATCCTGGGGAGGAATTGGTATGAAGTTTTTTGTAACAGGTGTTGGCGGTCAGCTTGGACATGATGTGATGAACGAGTTGCTGAAGCGCGGTCATGAGGGTGTAGGTTCAGACATTCAGGAAAACTATAGCGGCGTGGCAGATGGTTCTGCTGTGACCATGGCCCCGTATGTGGCACTGGATATCACCGACAAAGACGCAGTTGAGAAAGTCATTACAGAAGTGAATGCGGACGCAGTGCTTCACTGTGCAGCATGGACTGCTGTGGATATGGCAGAGGATGATGATAAAGTGGCGAAAGTTCGTGCCATCAATGCAGGAGGCACACAGAATATTGCCGATATCTGCAAGAAACTGGACTGTAAGATGACCTATATCAGTACGGACTATGTGTTCGATGGCCAGGGCTCAGAGCCTTGGCAGCCGGATTGCAAGGACTACAAACCTTTGAATGTCTACGGTCAGACAAAACTAGAAGGCGAGCTGGCAGTGAGCCAGACGCTGGAGAAGTATTTCATCGTCCGTATTGCGTGGGTGTTTGGTCTGAACGGTAAGAATTTTATCAAGACCATGCTGAATGTCGGCAAGACCCATGACACTGTCCGTGTGGTCAATGACCAAATCGGTACGCCGACCTATACATACGATCTGGCTCGATTGCTTGTTGATATGAACGAAACCGAAAAGTATGGTTACTACCATGCGACCAATGAGGGCGGCTATATCAGTTGGTACGATTTTACGAAGGAAATCTACCGTCAGGCTGGTTATAAGACGGAAGTCCTGCCTGTGACTACGGAAGAGTATGGTCTGAGCAAGGCGGCTCGTCCGTTTAACAGCCGTCTGGACAAGAGCAAGCTGGTTGAGAACGGTTTTGAACCCCTGCCTACTTGGCAGGATGCATTGAGCCGTTATTTGAAAGAGATTGCGTACTGAAACACAGTAGAAATGTGTGAAGGAGTTAGAAATATATGGGACAGATTACAGTAGAAAAGAATGTTGGCGGTATTGAGGGACTGTGTGTGATTACTCCCGCCGTTCATGGAGATAACAGAGGCTATTTCATGGAGACTTACAGTCAGCGCGATATGGAAGAAGCCGGAATTGATATTGTGTTCGTGCAGGACAACCAGTCCATGTCCACCAAGGGCGTTTTAAGAGGTCTGCATTTCCAGAAGCAGTTCCCCCAGACCAAGCTGGTTCGTGCCATCAAGGGAAGTGTTTTTGATGTAGCTGTGGATCTGCGCTCTGGAAGCAAAACCTACGGCAAGTGGTACGGTGTGGAGCTGACTGAGGAGAATAAAAAGCAGTTTCTAATTCCCAAGGGATTTGCCCATGGTTTTCTGGTGCTGACGGACACGGCTGAGTTCTGCTATAAGTGCGATGATTTCTACCATGCCAACGACGAAGGTGGTCTGGCATGGAACGATCCTGAGATCGGTGTCCAGTGGCCGCAGGTAAAGGGAGAATACAAGGGCAGTGCCAGTGCAGAAGGCTATATGCTAGAAGACGGTACTGCACTCAATTTGAGCGATAAAGATCAGAAGTGGCTTGGCTTGAAAGATATATTTAAGTTTTAGCTGGCCATAAGCAAGTAGGAAAGGTGAACTGGAGTTATGAAACAATTACGAGTTTTGCGTATTATTGGAGAGTGCAAAACAGGGGGAACAGAAACAATTGCACTTAATTACTATAAAAATCTAAATCATAATGCCATTTCTATGGATTTCTTGTTTTATGGAGACAGCCTTCCGAGATTTGATGAAGCATTACACGAAAATGGTGATTGCGTTATAAATGTAGTAGACTATACGCACAATTTAATAGGAAGTATTAAGGAAATAAGAGATGCAGTAAAGAAAGGAAATTATGATATTGTTCACGCTCAACTAAATGCGTTGAATTTTTTTCCCTTATTAGGCGCGTACCTGGGTGGAGCTAAAATAAGAATTGCAGCAAACCATTCTACGGCTAATTTGAAGTATGAATTTAAAAAGAGCATTGTGAAATATCTTATCCGACCAACATCAGGATTGCTAGCCACGAACTATGCTGCTTGCTCTGAATATGCAGGAAAGTGGTGCTTTGGAAAACGCGCTTTAGAGAATGGTCAAATTAAAATAATACATAATGCTATTGACCTTAGCAAATTTGATTATTCAGATTGTACAAGACAAAAAGTACGCGATGAGAATGGCTGGAGTGACAAGTTCGTAATAGGTCATGCAGGAAGGTTTACTGAGCAAAAAAACCATAAACTCATGCTTGATATATTTTTTGAGATAAAGAAAAAATGCTCTAATGCCGTGCTTGTATTTGTTGGAGATGGGCACCTTACGGGAGTCATACAAGAAAGAGCAAAAGAGATGGGAATAATTGATTCAGTTCAGTTTCTCGGTGTGAGATTTGATGTGAATGAATTATTGCAGGGAATGGATGTGTTCCTTTTTCCTTCGTTGTATGAAGGCTTGGGAAATGTTATTACTGAAGCACAAGCTGTAGGGTTGCGCTGTGTTGTTTCTGATGCAGTTCCAAGAGAAGTGAAATTGACTGAACTTGTTGACTATGTGCCACTTAACGAGAATCCTGATGTTTGGGCCGAGCATATTTTGAGATACAGTGATGGATATGGACGAAAAAGCAGGCATGAGGATTTGGTAAAAGCAGGATATGAAATAAAAACTGCTGCAAGGGATTTAGAAAATTACTATATTTCGCTTTATAAAGGAGATCGTAAGAGGTGAAACACGAAAGCAAATTTTCATCTGTTCTACGATTTAATAGATGGATTTACCTTCATAATATGAAGATAATTGCGAGAATTTTGGACTTTCTGGTTGGAATTGTTTTTTCTGCCACATCTCATCAAGCGTTCCGTGCCCAGCTGGCGTTAAATATTGCCATTATGGTTTAGGGATAGTTGTGCATCCAAGAGCAATTATTGGAGAAAACACAAAAATATATCAAAATGTAACCATAGGATGTAGAAATAGTTTTGGCCCGCCGAAAGTTGGTGCGAATTGTGATATTGGAGGGCTTGTATACTTGAGGATATAACAATAGGTGATAACGTTAAAATCGGAGCGAATACGGTTGTTGTCAATGATATTTCCTCAAATTGCACTGTTGTTGGAATTCCTGGACGTATTATAAAATCATCTAATGAACAAAAGGACGATAATTGTGAAAATATTAGTATGCGCACATGATGCAAATATAACTGGAGGGGCTAATAGATCGCTTTTAATGGTAATTGATGGGCTAATCTCGAGAAATGTTGAAGTTGAAGTCCTTCTGCCTAATAAAAGGGGCGAAATGAATACGGAACTTGATAAAAGAAATATAAAATGGTTCAGCTGTGTATATTTCGGCGTAACATCGAGTATTAGAAAAGACGGGCAGGATTGGAAACGAATAGGGAAGGTTTATGTTGGGTATTTTCTAGAATTATTTCAAGCAAGAAAAATGCTTACTGTGTTAAAAAACAGGGGTTACGATCTTGTTTATACAAATACTCGAGGTCCAATCATAGGGGCAAAGATAGCACAGCATTTAGGTATTCCTCATGTTGTTCATGTTAGAGAGTTTGGGGCGGAAAAGCCGTTATTTGGATTTTGGAACTATAAAAAAATGGAAAAGCTCTCTAGCAAGATAATTCTTATATCAAATGCGTTATACAATGAATATGCAAAACACATTAGTAAAGATAAGCTGGTAGCTATACCTAATGGGATTGACAGCCCATTAGACTTGACTTTTCCAAAGAATCGTAATGATGGTGAATTCCGTATGCTCCTTACCGGTAGATTAGTACCAGACAAAGGACAAATTGAGGCTATAAAAGCCACAAAAATATTAGTTAATCAAGGCCACAAAAATATCCGACTTTATTTTGCAGGAAGTCTTGTTCCTAAAATGAGGATGGAATGGTATGAAAAGCAGTTAAAAGATTTGGTACATAAACTTGATATCGAAGATAATGTTGTATTTCTTGGGGAAATAAAAGATATGGTCAGTGTCCGTAAAAACATGGACATTGAACTTATGTGTGCTATTAAAGAGACATTTGGAAGAGTAACTGTGGAAGGTATGAGAAGTGGATTGCTTGTAATTGGAGCAAACACAGGAGGGACTCTTGAAATAATTTCTGACGGTGATACGGGAATTTTATATCAGCAAGGAGATGAGCAGGACTTGGCTGATAAAATATTGGAAGTTTTTAGAAATCCAGAAACAAGAATGCGTATTGCCCAAAATGGATATAATTTTGCACAAAATAATTTTACACCCCTAAAAAATATTGAAAGCGTATATGACACCTTAAGAATGGTGGTGAAGTAAAGCATGGAAGACTCTTTAGGGATTTGGGAAGAACAGATTGCAGTTGTGATTTTGAATTTTAATTGCAGTTCACTGACAATCAAAAATATCAGACAAATAAAGAAACTATCTAACAAATTACATATAATTGTTGTAGATAATAAATCTACCGATGATTCAGTAGCTGAACTAAATAATAAATTGTGCAGTTATGGTAATATTCAAATTATTCCAAATGACAGAAATGGTGGATATGCTGCTGGAAATAATGTTGGAATTAATTATGCTATGGAAAATCTGGATAAGGTGAAAGCTATTGTAATATGCAATCCAGATATTATAATTCCGGATTTAGATGTCTTGAAAGAAATGTATTATGCCATTGTTAATGATCAAAAATTAGGGGCTGTGACAGTACAGACTATATACAATGGGAAAATAAATGAACCAAATGAATGCGCATGGAAATATTTTTCACTTGCAAGATTATTAATGAATAGCAGCATTCTGTTTGGACGTCGAATAAAACATAATAGATATGAATGCCTTGAATTAAATGCGAATGGAATAGGATATGTGGATGTAGTTCAAGGCTGTTTTTTTATGTGTGGTACTAAAGCATTAAAAAGCATACGGGGATTTGATGAAAATACATTTTTATATAGTGAAGAACAAATACTTGCCAAGCGGTTAAATCGTTTTGGATATGTAAATGGAGTTATCCCAACGAAGTTTATTTATCATAACCATCAAGAAAAAGATAAATCATTAATATCATATGATAAAAAAATTTTTGATATAAGATGTTTTTTTGATTCGAGAAAATATTATGTGAATAATTACATGCATTTAACGCCGTTTATGAAGAAGTTAGCAAGTTCGGTTCTTGAATTTGATTTTCAGGTTAAGAAGGTACTCCTCAGATTCAGAAAGAAAAATTAAAAATCAGGAGATATAGTTATGTTAAAAATTTCTTTGGCTATGACAACCTATAATGGAGAAAGTTACATAATACGCCAGCTAGATTCCCTGAAAAACCAGACGAGGGAATTGGATGAAGTAATAATTTGCGACGATGGATCAACGGATAACACGGCTGCATTAGTTGCGGAGTATATAGAACGCAATAAATTGCATAATTGGATTTTTACTATTAATGAGCGAAATGTGGGGTTTGCGGCAAACTTTAAAAAAGCTATTGGAATGACATCTGGGGACTTAATTTTTTTGTGTGATCAGGACGATGAATGGCACGATGATAAGATTGAGAAAATGGAAAATATTATTTGCCGCAATGATATATCGGCCTTGGTTAGTTCCTTAAAGTTTATCGATCAGGACAGTAACAAAAAGATGCCGGGGTATATTCCTAACTGGTATAAGAAAATGAATGTTGGAACTCAAGATGAAATAAGGAAGATTGATTTCCTTTCCATTTGTACTACAAACTTTGCACCGGGATGTACGATGTGTTTTAAGCGGGAGATTGCAAAAGAGTATTTACAGTTTGAGTTTGCGCATTCCATAGCGCATGATTGGCTGATTGCTCTTATTTCATCTGCTCATGGAGGATTTTATTATGTAAATACTCCTTTGATTGATTATAGAATTCACTCAAATAATGCAATAGGTGTGAAATCCGCAGCAAAATCAAAAAATGCAGAACAACAGCTGCAAAGTATGGAAAGATTGAAAAGCCGCTATGAAATCGGTATTGCTTGCAATTATGAAAATACAAAACAGATTATGAACAACATTGATTATATCAATGCCAGAATTACTTTCTACAATACCAGAAAGATGGGGGCACTGTTGCAGGTCTGGAAAAAATCAATGTCAGTTGAAGGCATATATAAGAAACAGCAGCTGGTTAATTTTAAGGATTTGATGTACCTGCTGCACTTAATATTTTGATTTGTGAGGTAGAAATGATTTCAGTAATTATTCCTGTTTTTAATAGAGAAAAGACTATTGAAAGAGCTGTAAGAAGTGTGCTGAATCAGACTTACAGCGATGTTGAAGTGCTTGTGATTGATGATGGATCAACTGATAATACCGGCGATGTTGTAAAACACATAATGGATGAAAGACTGACGTACTGTGCATTGGATAAAAACATGGGTGCATGTTTTGCACGCAATAAAGGAATCACAATGGCAAAAGGAGACTATATTGCGTTTCAAGACAGTGATGATGAGTGGATGGAAAATAAGTTGGAAACTCAGCTTAAGACCATGCTGGACAACCAAGCAGAAATTAGTTTTTGCCAATTCAATAGATTCGATTCTAAAGGGCACAGTGTATTACCTCAAATAGACGAGGGGTTTATTTCAAGAGGTGATCTATTGATAGAATCTGTTGTAAGCACACAAACGATTCTAGCGAAAAGGGAGTGTTTTTCAGAAATTCTCTTTGATCCGCAAATGCCAAGATTACAGGATTATGATATATGCATCAGATTATCAGGAAAATATAATTTCTATTTTCTGAAAAGCGCATTAGTTAATATGAATGTGCAAACCGATTCCATATCAACAAATTGGGAAAAACTTTATATTGCTTTGGATAATATTTTCCAAAAGTATCCAGATATAATAAAAAGATATAAACAGATGGATTTTTATCAAACAAGATATTTAGCATTAGCAAAGGAAAAGACAGGTAGAGATTCAAAGAAAGAAAGACTTCATTGCTTTTTATTAAAACCTTCGAGTCGAACGGCAAAAAAATTTCTGAAAACGTTGGTGATGAAAAAAAGCAGAAACTAAAATTGCCCTTTAAGATGGAGGAAAAATAATGTGGCCATATGTATTATGCTTTTTGCTTTCGTGCTGTTCGACAAGATTAGCTAGTAAATTTCATAAAAATAAGATCCTATACCGGTTTTTTTCAGTTATTGCAATAATTCTGCCTTGTGTATTAGCAGCATGTAGAGATTCTTCAGTAGGTACAGATGTTGGGATATATGGTGATAGAATATTTAAAAAATCTTTGGAAATGAATTTTAGTGATTTTATCGTTCACCGTGGAGCTGATTATCTGTATTTGCTTGTTGTATATCTGTGTTCACATTCAATTGGAACCTTGCAATTCCAGTATTTTGTATTGCAAGCTCTAACCATAGTGCCGTTTTATACTACATTACAGAGGAGGGAGTCTAGCAGATACGCATGGGTGGGAATGGCTATTTACTATTTAGTATTGTTCCCTTATTCCCTTAATTTAATGAGACAGAGCATCGCCATAGCACTTTTGTTCTGGGGATTTAAATTTATAGAACAAAGAAAATTGCTCAAATATATGTTTGTGGTGTTTGTATCAACATTATTTCATACGACAGCGGTTGTTGGAGTGGTAGTGTATCCGATTGTTATTTTAATGAACGCCAATACTCTTGATTTTACCGCGTGGAATTGGTACAAAAAGCATAAGAATTCCTTATGGGTAAAAATAGCTAATAGGTACGGTGTATATATATCGTGGATAATAATACTGGTAACCATGTTTTTGTTGACTCAGTTTTCCAAAGTTATTACTATTTTATATTCATTTAGCGCTGAAGATTATTCACATTTTTACAACCAACTGCAGTCATCAAGATCGCCTATCATTGTTGAATATGTTGCTTTGATGTTGCCTATCTTTGTCAAGTATTTTCTACATAAGAAATACTACGATCATGCCAATGGAGAAATTAGAGTACTATTTACATTATCTGCTATGGGATTAATTTTGTATCAAGCAGCAAAAATTAGTGCTGAGACATATAGAGTCAGTCTGTATTTTAATATATTTCTTCCACTATTTGTTATGGAACTGCTTAGATATACAAGAAAAGCGAAGAATAGATTATTTTGGATGGTTTTGATTTTAATTTGTATGGCAGCATTTTGGTATAAGTTCTTTGTGCTTGAATCATGGTGTCAGATATATCCATACACATCTAAAATATTAGGAATATAATTATTTATAAGGAGACATATTTGATATGACGGGAAAGCGAACACAAAAAAGCATAAAGAATATAGCTGTTGCGATCGTTGTTCAGATAATTACAGTTCTTTTATCTTTTGTAACAAGAACATTGCTAGTTACGAGCTTGGGAGTCGAATCGGTAAGTCTGAATGGATTGTTTACGGAAGTGATTTCTATGCTTTCCTTGACGGAATTAGGGGTTGGATCAGCTATCATTTATAACTTGTATAAGCCTTTGACCGAGGGAAACAAAGAAAAAGTTTGCAAACTGATGGGGCTTTTCAAAACGGCGTATAATATAATCGCGCTTGCCACATTTTGTATAGGAGTTGCTTTATTGCCGGTGATTCATTTGCTGGTTAATCAAGTGAACTATAGCAAAAACTATATCAGACTTGTTTATTTTTTGTTTGTTTTGCAGACATCGGTATCATATTTGTTTTCATATAAAGTTTCATTATTAAATGCGGATCAACAAAAATATATTTATTCGATTATTCATCTGGCTTTTAAGGGTATAGGTACTTTTGCTGCAGCTTGTATCCTGTTTACAACATACAATTATGTTTATTACTTAATATCTGTCATATTTTTTAATATAATGACTAATTTTGTAGCATCTATTGTTGTTGATAAGAAATATCCATATTTAAAAGAGGACCATGGTAAACTATCACCCGATGAAACGAAAAATGTTTTTTCAAACATCAAGAATCTGTTTATCAAAAATGTTTCAGCTAAAGTAACAAACTCTACAGATAATATACTTATATCTACTTTAGTTGGAACATTAAGCGTTGGTATTTACACAAATTACTCGATTATTCTAAATGCAGTTAAACAGTTTTCTGTGCAGATATCGGGGGCCTTGGCCGGAAGCCTAGGCAATTTATTTGCATCTGAAAAAAGCAATCACTGTATAATGGTATTAGACAGGCTCACATTCATTTTTTTTATTATTGCAAGTTCTTTAAGTGTGTGTTTGTATTGCTGTATTACACCTTTTATTGAAGTGTGGTTAGGAAAAGACTGGATATTAGCGAATTCAGTTATTTTTATATGCTGTGTAAACCTTTTTTTGGATTTCTGTAAAATTCCATTATGGCAATCATTGGAAGTGTCTGGACTTTTCAAGAAAGATAAGAATATTTCGATCATTGGAACGACAATTAATTTAATTATTTCGATTATTTTGGGAATGAAAATGGGGATTTCTGGTATTTTTTGGGGAACCTTTGCGACGTACGTTGTTCAAATTGTTCTGAAAATTCATCTTTTATTTAAGGACTATTTTAATGATTCTCCAGTGAAATATTATGGTAAATGGTTGATTTTTTTCATTCTTACCATAACCGAAATGTTGCTGTGTAAACTCATAATAGGTAAATATTTCGAGTTCGGTGGTATTTTACAGCTTTTTATTACTGCTTTGTTTGGTGGCCTTTTATCTTTGATTGTTAATCTTGCCATATTCATTAGAACAGATGAGATGAAATACTGCTATCAATTAATTAGGAAAATCATTAATATTTCAAAACGATAATAGAAGATTATCGGATTTATGCTATATAGAATGAAAATATTATGTGTATATTGTCTTAACTCGGCAACGCCCCCATATCCCATAAATTATCTAAATAATTGGACATAAAACATTGTATACTGATGTCAACCAAAAACAGGAGCACAACCAGTGTGGCGGCAGCGGAGCGGATCACATTTGTACGCTATCAAGTTTTTCTGCTTTCGTTCTGTGTAAGCGTTGAAAGATCTCGTTTAATGAGATAAAATAGGGACAAAAGAGATACAAAGAGGAATCAATGGATGAAGAAAATACTATTTGTCTGCCAC
>JAHHTS010000078.1 GCA_020024475.1 Oscillospiraceae bacterium | reverse complement strand
CACGGCGGTTTTTTGTCTAAGTTACCGCTCTTGGTCAAAGGACTTTTTCCGAGCATGTTTTTGTTTGCCCTGCTGTTGAAGCTGCCGGAGTTTTTCTCTGACGCTTTCCTTTTCAGGAGGACTGCCAGTTTTGCCAGTCTGGCGTTCCCAATGGGCCAGGTCGTGTGTAGTGGTCAAGCATCTTTGTAACAACACTGTCTAATTGGCTTGTGGAATAATTTTTCAAACGGTGTCATGGACTGATTATATGGAACCAGGTTGTATATGGTTGTACGAAAGACAAGCAAATTCCTAAATGTATCCTTTATAACTCTTCGTCTGTCTGAAAGTTGTATTGATTCATCACCTCTGCTTGCATCGTGTTGTAATAACACTTCATATGATCATTATCATAAAGACAGAAAGTTCGACTCATGCTTTGAGTGATGGAATGGTTACTGCAATAATTGGTGAATTATAAATACGTAAACTGGCTGCCATGATCATAATGCAAAATCAGCTGTGAAAAATCACATTTACTGGTATAAATTGCTTTATTAAGTGTACGGATAGCAAGTTCGCTGGTTATGTATTTTCCATTTTACTTGTAATAACACTACGATCATACAGGTCAATAATTGTACAATTAAAGCGTATGGATCAGTTTGTCAGAAACAAATAGGTGAAATCTGTACACCAAATTTGATTTTTCTTGTCTGGTTGAAATTTCTGCCCAAGCAGGTTTGGAAAGATTTTATAGGCATGTCCTTTTTATAGCCGGACTTACGTTTCCCGCATACACAATGTAATTTTAGATCTCAATTCATATATTTGTGAACTATCGTCTTGCCGAGAAAGATATTTTATCTTGCCAAAAACACCTTCATGGATCGATGCCCTACAATATCGCCAAGCGCATGATATATATATTTGATTTTGGCATGTACTCGTTTTTTCTCTGGTGATGTTTAGATTTTGCATGTTTCAGATATTGATAATATGCGTTAGGGCAAATTCCCATACGTGGGAGCAGCCAGCTGAGGCCGAATTCCTGCCAATAATCTTCAATTTTACCGTGAGGTTCTTTTCATTTTAATTGGTACTGTTTACGAGTTACAGAAATGCTCCTTATTTTGAATACTGCATGTTAATAAGAGCGTTATATCCTTTTTGCTTTGCAAATTTTACCGGATCGCGTCTTGTTTCTTCGAAGCCCAGCCTTTTGTAGAGGGATATAGCCCTTTCGTTTATATCTATTACACTTAGGCGATATTCCGTATATTCGTCTTTGTCAAAAAAGTGCTGAATGAGCGCAGTGGCAATTCCCTGTCCGCTATGCTTGGAGGAAACACCGAGCTGATCGATATAGCAGCAGGAATCCGGCAAATTAAGATTTTTTTCAAAATCATCCCGAATAGCCATAGCAACCATATAGCCTTTGAAAAATCCGAAGTTTTGTTGAAAATCCTTTATTACAAGTTTTATGGCACGCTGCTGGCCGAGGGCATAGCCAAGAAAACCAAGAATTTCTCCCTGTCGCTCAGCCACTATAAAATATTCCAAGCGAAGGCTGTCTTTCAAAGCGTTCGCTATTTTCGCCTGATCCGTTGAAAGTTGCTTCCAGTGCATATAAAAAGCGTCTACAAATACCGCCGCAATTTGTTCCCGGTCTGCTTGCGTTGCCTGCCTTATGTGTACTTTTTCCATTCGCCTCACCTTTCAAAATTTATTTGTGTCCAGTGTACCATAAAGCCGTCCATTTCGCAAATATCAGGCTACAATTTAAGGCACGTCTTTTCCGTCCTGTATTTACCGAAATTTGCGTTAAGAGATTTTTGATCCATCAAGCTAACATTATATCGCTGTGACACGGTTCTCCTACTCGATGTAAGGTTCTACAGCATTCTCTTTCAACTCACAGGTGTACATAAAAATCTATTGTGCCCTGGGTTAGTATAAAAAACATCCCCCGTTGTACAGAAAATTATTGACATTTTAGAAGTATATTTGTATTATTACAAAAAGGAAATGGTATAAAAGAATGACTCCCACGGACCAGTGATGTAAGAGATTGTTTCACTCTTATGGCAATTTAATTGTGGCGATGGGGTTTAGATAAACGAATCTGTAAAGGTGTGTAGTTAGAACCGATTTTACAAACTACCGCTCTATGATATAAAGAGAATGAATCATGAAAAAATACTATTAGATGTTAGCCTACGAGTCGTTTTAGCTGATTTCACAGTAACCTTTGAAGCAGGCAAAGGAGACCCTGCAACAACCATAATAGCAAAGTCTGGTCAGATACTCACAAAGCCCAATCCCGACCCTGTCAATGAAAGACCTACGTTTGTGGGCTGGTATGATGAAACAGGTGTAGATTTGAGTCAAACTGATTCATAGTGACTTGTATTATAATAAGAAAAATACGTTGAGACCCCCAGTTTCTTGTTGTGGTATAATAAAATTTGGGGAAATAGCGAACCATGTCCTTATTTAGTTAAAGTTTTTTGATGAAAGAGCAAAGGAGTTAATATGAAGATATTTAATAGTCTTGTTACCGCATATTTTTATGTATTCATAGCATATTTGATTTCTCATGCTATTAATGATACTCCCAAAAAAAGAGAAGCTGCCTTAGAGAATGCAATTAAAGCTGGAAGGACAGTGAGGGCAGTCTTGGTTAAGCGAAGAGCAACGAGAAGAAAGATTCCTGGCACACACGAATTTTGGAGTAGCATTGGATACTACAAATACGAGTATAAAGGCAAAAGTTATAAATATAAGTACTGGGCAGATAACCCACCATCTACACTTAAACTGTATTTTGTGAAGAATCCTGCCAAAGCAACTGTTGCTGGAGCATTAAGCCCTGTTGTTATCAATTGGCCCCTTGTCTTTATTATTGTCGCTGTTGTTTTATACTTTACATAATTTAGATAAGGACAAACTATATTACACAAAGAAGGTATCCGCAGTGCTTAAGCATATAAAAAGGAATCCGGCGAGGTAATGATCGAATAAATCGTCGTTATGGTTATTACTTTGCTCATGTTTGTATGGATTCTCGGGTCAATCTCAAATTCTGTGTAAACTCCATTTAAAGTTCGAATAGTGCAAAATTTATTTATGGCGGCAGCTGGTTGATCCGGCTGCCGCCTTATTAACAACATAAGGCGAAGAAGCTGAAGGTCAAGGGTGCGGAGCCATTCATCTTGCCCTGGACACACGGCTCCGGCGGAGTTATCCGGGCATGCACTCGGTGTAGTGATAAATTAAATTTGTAACACCTTGTTGAAATAATATACTATATTATTCAAACATGGTGTTACAAATTTAATTTATCACTACATCTTTTTGCCGAATTTAAGAAGGATTACAATCGAATTGCGCATCCGAAATTTGTGCCGGGCTTTGTGAGACAGAAGCGATAACAAATATCCTGTATCATCTAAGCGAGCATCCCCTTTGGATAGCCACGGCTGCCAAAGGGGGGATTTTTTAGGGCTGGACCTAATACCCACATCAAAAAATATTCCTTTGCAAACAGAAAAAGCGGGTGCCGGAAAATTCCGACACCCGCTGATCTTTTTATGTGCTTTTCTTAGAGAGGTCTTAGGAGCCAGCTCCTAACGATTATACTGTTTTACGACTTTTGGGAGTATAAACAGACTGCTCGCTAAGATAATGCAGACACTTTTTCCCTAAAATCTTTCTCTGCTTTCTTAGCTATCAACTTCCATATTTGTTACACTTGTGACTGTGAATTCTGATCTCCTAAGTGTTAGAAATATTGGAATAGGTTTGACAGGAAACAAGCAGTAAGAAAATTTTTAAGTGGTGATGTTATTACAAAACCATCTAAAGCCAAGAGTCTCAACAATTGTGATAATCACAGTAATATAGAATCCCAGGTGCATCAACGGCCAATCCCATTTCCACAGCATCGGATTTAATAACTCAAAATGAGTAAATCCAATATTAATTCCAATAGTACTACCGCTAGCTACAAGTCCGAGGACAAGAAATTCAGAAATAACCAGCGCAGCAGCACCTATATATCCACAAATCTTTCTTCTTGTCTTGTTAACAAATGAATACCAAATTGAAAACTCAAGCAACCCAAGACCTATAATTGCCAAAGGATGCGACAGTAGAACCGTTCCCTTGATTTCAGATACGCCAGGGTAGCCAAACCAGGTAAACATCAAAGACAAAAGGAAAATGATAGTTCCGCCGAAAAGGCAGACCTGAAAAAAACGATACTTCTTGATTTTATCATATGCAGAGATCACTTTCTCTTTTTCTTCTAGCTGGCGATCCTCAAAAGACTGTTCGTTTGATTGTTCTTCTTTAAATTCCTCATAAAAATCCCTGCATATAGCACAATTGGCCAAATGTTCTTCAACCGAATCAACGGTTTCAGGAGAAAGTGCTTTATCATAGTATAACAATGCTAAATCCTGAACAACAGCACATTCATTCTTCACAATTAAATTCCTCCTTAAATTTTGTTTTGATTGCTTTTCTACTCCGAGAGAAGATCATTTTAGCGGATGCCTCTGATATATTTAATTCAGCTGAAATAAGTTTATAGCTTTTTCCAAGCCATATCCTATCAATTAAAATTGTTTTGGAAGGCTCATCTAATGAAAATATATAGTCCATAATCGATTGGATTAACTCTTGTTGATAAAATTTATCTTCTATGCTCGTTTGATTTATATCCGTTATTTCAAGTATAAATGGATCATAGGTAACAAGCTCCGGATTCTTTTTGTTTCGTCGTAAATATGAAAAAAACTCATTCTTTGCAATTTGTAACAGCCAAGATTTAGGACTGCATTCTTTGCGAAATCGATCAAAGCCTAAATATGCATGCAAAAAAGTATCTTGGATCAAGTCTTCAGCTAAACTGGGGTGTTTTGTAAACGCAAGTAAAAAATTCATTACATCTTTTTGATAACACATAAATAACGTTTCAAATTCATCCACCAAAAAGCCTACTTTCATATATGTAGATGCAGTTTTATAAAAAAAGTAACAAAAATTCAAAAATTAAGTTATTAAGTTATAAAGTACATTCCAATTAAAGGAATCTGCCGACCACGCAGTGCAGACGGTGTTGCTACTGTTAGAAATATTTTGATATAGTTAACATTGTATTTTTTATTATATCATATCCTGTTGAATTCTCTAATATTTTTAAGAGTTTGTGATTTATAGTGTTTTGTTACAATTATACTATTAACGGATATATCAAAATCGGGGCAATCTTGAAAAATATCTCTGATAAAAGGTTATACATAAATAAATTCGGTATTGACGATTTCCGTTGCTATACTTCGTATATTGTTCATCTGCTGAACCCACAGCATTTGATTTTTTGCCTTGAGTTGCTCTGAGATACCTTCCTGTTCTAAAAGCTCATCCACAAGGCTATCAAACATATTTTGTGCCTGCTGTTCAATGTCAGCAAGATGGGGATAGAGTCTGAACTGAGTCAGCATATTGTAGTAAAGCACACGATGATGTTCCTTGAGATACCGTCTGCGACGCTGACCCCATACGCCGATCTCATATTCAGGCTGCTCCGGAAGTTTGATGTCCGGCAATAAATAATCGCCCTGCTGGGTGTAAGCACCACCGTTCTGTTCAAATAATGTCTTTGCCATAGTCTTGACCTCCTGTAATTTTATTGTACTTTCATTTTACAGAAGTCTTTTAGAAAATACGAATGTGCGAACTAAAAAGCCGAGAAAAACCTTTTTATCAGTTCTTCTCGGCAATTTTCTTATCCTGTTGCAATGCTCGTTGTTCTAATTTCAGTAAACTATACTTAACGAACATTGCTAGAATAGGTTTATATGACAAAGCAAATGGACAGTTTGGTAAAGAGTTTTAAATAAGTTAAAATATTAACTTACAAACTATTCCATTCTAAATTTAGTTTAAAGCCGTAATCTTCATCATTTGCACACATTGCAACACGGTTAGCTTCAATTGCAGGAGCAAATCCTCTGTTTTGGCCTGACATTCCATGCTTTTTAAGTACATCAATTTGGTTTTCAGCATTATTCAGCATAAATTCATAAGCAGCAAGAGTTTCCTGATATCCTAAGCCTGACAGCATCTCGCATTGAATTCTTAGGCAATGCAAATAATGCTTGAAAGAGTTAGTTTCATTATAGTTTGTACTAGAAGGCTGAGCACCTTTAAAAAGCATTTCTGAATACGGATTTTTGAATTCTCCTTGTGGTTCAAAAATATCAAGAAATCCTCTCTGCATTGCAACATCAAGAAGTGCTGCTTTGTATTCACTAAAAGCAGTTGGGAGATAATACCATGTGCTTTTGTGTTTGATATCATCGTCTTTATGTGACTTAAATTTTTCTGGCATAAAGGATCGTGTATTCATATATGTGCCAGACGCAATTGCATCAGCATGAGCTAAAGAATATATTAATCCTTGATGGTTCGAATAACCTAAAATTACAGTTTTATGATTAAGCTTTAAGCATGTGATTAATTTTAATATCCCTATCATCCAATTTAGATCGGAAACAATATATTCGCCATTAGATGGATGGGGAATAATATAAAATCCTGAAACAGGGATGTTTTTTAATTTTTCCACCAAAAGTTCAATAGAGTTGCTATTTCTAATTGTTTCAGGATATAGACACAGCGTCCCTAATATTGGTTTGTCTGTTCTTGAACTAAAATATTGGGCACTTTCATCCATCCATTTTATTTTACTGAAAAATTGATCTTCCGCAAATTCAACACCTGGCAATATAATTTGCGAACTATTGATTTTTTTGTTTAAGCGTAAAATTTCTTTATCTATATTTCTATGGGTACTTTCTGTGGTTATTGATGTGGTCGGATCAGGCCAATAATCATATGCCTGTAACTTACTATGACCCTCTTTGGGATAGAACATTTGAGGATCAAAAAGTACTTCTCCCCCAACAGACTGGATTTGATGTGAAAAGGATTCTATTCGATCTTGTTTCATATTTACAGGGCTTAAGATGACATTTCCTGTTCCCCATGATTTTATTAAATCTAATGACAACTTCATCATCCCGTGTCCCAATTGAAGATATAATTCCATACAATTCACTCCTTCATAATTAACATTGGCGTGATAGCTTTCAAATAGCGCATGGCATCTGAAGCGGTGTCAGGGCGCTGTGATTGGTTTTTAGCTACAAGCATTCCGATAAGTTGAGCAAAAGCTCCTTTAGTATCTCCTTCCAAGTTTAGTGGTGGCAGGACAAGAGTCATCGTCTTATTCATAATATCCATAAGGGTATCATTGGGTATAATAAAAGGATTTTTTCCAGTGCAACATTCGTATATAGTAACACCAATTTGAAATAAATCGGTTCTAACATCCTGCTGTAATTTTAAATTAGCAAACTGTTCGTGAGGAGCGTATCCCGGAGTAAACGGACCATGCAACGCAGCAGTCTGAGTAAGAGAGGCTCCGCTGAGGTTCTTTGCTAAACCGAAGTCAATCAAATAAATCTTTCCACTTGATTCTAAAATAATGTTGTTAGGATTAATATCTCGGTGGAGAATCTTGTTTTCTTCAAGTATAATTTCAATAGAAACAAGAGTATAAAGTAAAGTGTAAGCAAAACTAAGATTAGCAGTATTATTTAGATTGAGCCAGTCTCTTAATGAAATTCCATCAATATATTCTTCTATAATATACAGCACATTTTCATTGATGCTCTCGTCAAATGCCAATCCGGTTTCCAAAATCTTAGGGACATTATCGATAGAGAGCTTTTGGACAATTTCGATTTCTTGTAGCACACGAGGGTCAGATTCGTCAGAGATAATTTTGAGTGCAACAGTGTTATCGTTACAATCTAGTGCCTTATACACTATTTTTTGTCCACCTTTTTTAATTTTTTCTATTTTATGAAATCGTGATTGAAGTTCTTTAATGGTCATTATTATCACCTTTTCTATATAAATATCGAAGTAACCACTCATTAAATTGCAAAGATGCATATGAGACAGGGAGTTTTCGTTTATCACTTTTAAGAATAGTTTCATTTTTGCCATTAACTAAAATGATACCAATTCCCAATTGTTTGCATGTCTCTAATATGTGTTCTGAACAAGAACCACGATTCATCATAATATATGACTCACTTGAAAACCAAATGTTATTATTAGCTTGTCGTATTGCTTCCTGCCATTTATCAATCTTTGCTTCTACTGCAATAATCTTACTAATACGAAAATAAGTATTAAGTACTACATTCCTTACATAATTTTTGCTTGTAGACATATGAACTAGAGAACATCTGTCTAATTTTAAGAGTGAATTTAATGTAACTTCATATGAGAATCCAAGCGTGCTACATATCTCTTGAATAGACAAATTTTTATGAAGTTGAACATAAAAAAGTATTTTATAATCAGTATTGTTTAATGATTCCCTATCCATATTCCATGATTTTTCTTGCAATGTGTAATATTCTATTATAACAATATCTGGATATCCGGTATCTATTTGGGGTTCGATAAAGATTGCTGCTTTTTTAGATTTTAATTTTGAGTACTTTTCTTTGATATGTGTAATGTACTTCTCAACCATATCAAATTCTTTACCAAGTGTGACTGTGCGTGCAGTATATCCAATAGTAGCATTGCTTCCTTCAAAAATAATTACATTATCGTTTGAAATGCTGTCATTTTTTCTGTTCATACAATATCACCTGACATAAGTTCAAATGAACGTGAGAATTTTGCGTTAACAGCATCAGCAATAATTTCAAGTTCTTCAATTGTAAAACTTTCTCTTTTCAATTTTGCGTTAAATGCTTGAGGAGAAGTTCCTAACCGTCTGGCCAGTTCAGCAACACTAATATTAGAACGTACACATAAAACTTTAATCTGTTCAGAAATCGTCAAAATCTCATCCTCCTAAATCAATACTTACAGGATATATTATAAATGTATTTGTTTATATTGTCAATATAATCGTTGACTTTTGGCAAAAATGCTTTAGATAAATTTGCAGTGGGTGTATAGTAGGAAATCGCTCAACAATTATACGAAACACGAATATGCAAATTTGAAATCTATAACAAAAATACCGAAGACAGCTTTGTTTCGCTATCTTCGGTAATTTCTTTTGCCTTACAATTCCCGATTTGAGGTTGTTCTAAATTACTGCCTTATGAACCTCTGGGGTTTATTGCAGGGCTGTTTTTTTGAAAAATGATAAAAAAGTCCTTGACAATTTGTTTCAGGCAAAACCGCAAAATCCATTCTGATTTCCTGCGGTGCGCGCCTCGCCGTGTTCGACATTGCCGAGCTTCGGGAGGTCACTTCCTACGACGAGCTGGAGCTGGACACCCTGGGAGACCGGCGGACCGCCCTGTTCCTCATTATGAGCGACACGGACGATAGCTTTAACTTTCTGATATCCATGTGCTATACCCAGCTGTTCAATCTGCTCTGCGAAAAAGCGGACGATGTGTACGGCGGGCGGCTGCCGGTCCATGTTCGGTGCCTCATTGACGAGTGTGCCAACATCGGTCAGATTCCCAAGCTGGAAAAGCTGGTCGCCACCATCCGCAGCCGTGAGATCTCCGCCTGTCTGGTGCTGCAAGCACAGTCCCAGCTGAAAGCCATCTACAAGGACAACGCCGATACCATCATCGGCAACATGGATACCTCCATCTTCCTGGGCAGCAAGGAACCGACTACCCTCAAGGAGCTGTGTAGTGGTCAAGCATTTTTGTAACACTTTGTTGGATAAATATCTAACTGTAACGTGCCTGCATAGGTGTTAAATAATTATTGTATGAATGAGGTCGAACATAATTGTGCCAATTGATATATTTCATTGTAAGCTCGTCAATCATTTCAATACTTGAAAATGAAGTAATATTATAAAAATTACTCTTGAAAGTGTTATAAAATCTCTCCATAGGCACATTGTCATAAGGACAACCTGCCTTACTCATGCTTTGCGTTACACGATTATCTTTGCAGAATCTAACAAACTCCCAATAAGTAAATTGTACTTTATTGTCTGAATGCAGAATTACCTGAGGATTCTTTTACTGATCCAAAGTTTTTTTAAGAGTGTTTTTTGCTAATTCTGTATTTATGTAATTACTATTCATAGATGCTCCTACTGATCGGTCATACAAATCAATAATTGTACAGTTATATCGGAACTTCCCGTTTGGTTGGCGCATATAAATAAAATCCGTACACCAAATCTTGTTTTTGCAACCAACTGTGAAATTT
>JAHHTS010000077.1 GCA_020024475.1 Oscillospiraceae bacterium | reverse complement strand
CATTAGCTATATTAATATATGTGTTTATAGTTGTTGGATATTTATTAATAAATTCGTTTATAGACTTTTCAAATATAACCGAAAAACTTTCAGAAAACTTCGGTGTTACAAAATATAATTTTATATACATATCATTATATATTGCATTCATAAATTCCCTTATAGAAGAATTCTTTTTCAGGGGGTTTGCTTTTATGACACTTAAAAATCACACGAATAAATTAAATGCATATATTTTCAGCTCTTTGATGTTTGCCTTATATCATACTGGAATAACTTCTGGATGGTTTAACATTATTTTATTTTTGGTACAACTATTGGGATTATTTATAGGTGGTTGCATCTTCGATTATCTTAACGAGAAATTTAATAGTATATATCCATCTTGGCTTGTACATATGTTTGCTAACTTCGGCATTAATACAGTTGGATTTATTCTATTTGGTATTTTATAAAACAAAAAACTGCCTATAAGGCAGCTTTTTGTTTTATAAATCTATTTTTGAAAATAATACTTTTAAAAGCAATGATGATATTAAAAATCCACATACTTCAGCTATCGGTAGTGCAAACCAAACTCTATTTACATTTCCAAAAGAAGCCAATATATATGCACATGGCAACAATACCACTATTTGACGTGCAATAGAGCCAACCAAACTATATGCGCCCATTCCAGTTGATTCAAAAAATGCTGAAAAAATTATAGTTAAACCTGCAAACGGGAAACTAAGGCTAATTATTCTTAAAGCTATAACACCCATTCCTAGCATATTTTCACTTGCATCAAACATCTGTAACAATGTTGTAGGCATTAAACAAAATACTATTACCCCAGTCAACATAAGTGTCAATGTAAATTTTACCGATAGAAAAAATACTTCTTTTATACGGTCTTTTCTTTGTGCCCCATAGTTATAGGCTACAATTGGAATAAGTGCATTTTTTGTACCATAAAGTGGCATGAAGAAAAATCCTTGTAATTTGTAATATACTCCAAATACAGCAGGTGCAGTTGATGAGAATCTAATTAAAATAAGATTCATGCAAAATACCATTACACTACCTAGCGAAATCATTACAATTACAGGAACGGCAACCTTATATATTCCTTTCAAAACCTCAAAATTAACTTTGAAGTTTTTCATGCTTATATGTATATCAACATTTTTTCTATGATTTATATAGATACCAAGTAATGCAGCAGAAACTTGCCCCAAAACCGTAGCATATGCCGCACCAGCTACACCCATATCAAGTACAAAAATAAATATAGGATCAAAAATAATATTTATAATTGCACCTGTAGTCTGCATTATCATTGTATCTACTGTTCTGCCTGTGGACTGTAAAAGTTGTTCAAATGTTATTTGTCCAAAAACACCAAATGATAAACCTACACATATATTAAAATATTTTGTACCATAATCAATAATCTCTGGATTACTAGTTTGTAATGAAAAGTATAACTCCCCACACGTACGACCTATAATAGCAAATATTAAAGACATTGTAATCCAAATAAAAATAGCATGATTAGCAGTTTCATTTGCTCTTTTATAATTTTCCTCACCTAGTGATCTTGACAGAAATGCACTAACACCTACACCTGTACCAACTGCAAATGCAATAAGAATATTCTGTGCTGGATAAGCGAGTGATACAGCTGTTAATGCATTCTCATTTATTTTTGATACAAAAATACTATCTACGATACCATACAAAGCTTGAACAAGCATCGAAATTATAAGTGGAAAAGCCATTGTGGCAAGTAATTTAGGAATAGGCATAACGCCTAATTTGTTACTCTTAGTTTCCATATTCACATCTCCTTCAAATTTATAAACAAAACGTCTAATATAATAACACAATATATTGATTTTTAATGTAGCATATGCTACATTATTTATAAACAAGGAGTATATATGAAAGAAATTAGAGATAAAAATTTATTATCATATTATTTAAATAAATTTAAAGTATATGATTATTTTGACACACCGAACCTAGACTTCAGACTTTATGAATATGAAACAGGTGAAATTATAAGTTTTCTTCATTCTTCAAAAAATTATCTAAAATTCATGGTAAAAGGAAGTATAAGAGTTTATTATTTGAGAGAAGATGGTAATATGTTTGTAATTTATCAAGGAAATGACCAGGGACTTATTGGCGATTTTGAATTTTTGATAAATAATGATAACAAACAGTATCATGAGGCTTTGACTACACTACATAGTATAGAACTGTTTTTACCTCCTATAAAAGAAACTCTTCTTGATGATAAAAAATTTTTAAGATATTTATTGAATCAAATATCACAAAGATATTCCGACTTTCAAAATATTTCTATATATCATCACACAACTGTCGAAACTCAGATACTTCATTATTTAGAACAATCACCTAATCATAGTTTAAACGGTATAGAAGCAATGGCTTTTTATCTTAAATGTAGCAGAAGCCAAATTCAAAGAGCTTTAAAAAGCTTGATTCAAAAAGATAAAATCAAAAAAATTGGTAAAGGACAATATAAATTAATAATATTTATACTGATGGCGATGCTGGAACATCTCATAACATATTGTAATGCCTTTTCATAAAGGATTGTCCGTTATTGATATAATTTCATGTTGATATATTTCTAATAAAATCATCATGCAATGCCATTTCAAAAAATGATTTTGTTGTTCAACAGTTATTATCAACTATTTCAATTAGCTAATCTTTTACATTTGAAATTTTTACCATTGCAACGTGTCTTTCTCAAAACTTATCTTTTTAACATTCACTATATATCAATAAATATTTTTTGGTAATCATTGACTTTTCCTGTTATTTCAAATACTAATCAAAAACTGATGCATTCTCATTTTCATGCCTAAAATATCTATACAATAATTGATGGTGTGAAGTGCGACTATTCATTTTTTTATTAAAGGAATATATTAAAATTTTACTTGTGGCAGTAGGTCGTTCAACATAAGTAAATTGACTAAGTTTTTCAATGGCGATAAATTATATTTATTTAACAGAAATCCTTTTTATTTTTATTTTGATTTAAATTTAAATATTATCATAACAAATTTCTGCAAAATTTAATTTTATATAATAAAAACAATAATCGTTAAAATGTTTATATCAGCTAAAACTTTTTTGATTGGGAGAAAAAATAAATTATGTTATGGATTATAATGGCATTATTGTCTGCAGTCTTTGCAGGGCTAACATCTATTTTAGCTAAATGCGGTATTAAAAAAACTGACTCTGATGTAGCTACGGCACTACGAACAATAATTGTGTTGGTATTTTCGTGGATTATAGTACTTATTGTAGGATCAGCAGATACAATCTATAATATTGACACAAAGTCTCTTATATTCTTGATTCTATCTGGTTTGGCAACTGGTGCATCATGGATATGCTATTTCAAGGCACTATCAGTTGGAGATATCAATAAGGTTGTCCCTGTGGATAAGTCAAGTACCATCTTGAGCGTACTTCTAGCTATATTTCTTTTAGGAGAAACTAAAAATTTGCTAATAAAGCTTATAGCAACTTTTCTACTAGCTATCGGAGTTTTTCTAATGATTGAAAAGAAATATACTGCACATAAAGATAGCAAGAAAACTTGGTTTCCTTATGCAATAGGCTCTGCTATATTCGCATCTCTCACTTCAATTCTTGCAAAAGTTGGAATTAATGATGTGGAGTCAAACCTAGGTACAGCCATTAGAACCTTTGTTGTTTTAGTTATGGCTTGGGGAATTGTATTTGCAAAAGGAAAACAGAATGAACTAAAAATCCTTGATACAAAAGAATTGTTATTTATAGTTATGTCTGGATTTGCAACAGGAGCATCCTGGTTGTGCTATTATTATGCTATTCAAAATGGTGTTGTAAGTGTGGTAGTTCCAATTGACAAGATGAGTATTTTGATTTCAATATTATTTTCTTATGTTGTATTTAAGGAAAAACTTAGTCAAAAAGCATTCATCGGATTAATGTTTATGCTCATAGGCACATTGATAATGGCTATATGTGGATAGAGATAAAATTCCAGTTTATCTATTTAAAAATAAGTCCTTTGGTTGGAATATATTCAACCAAAGGATTTATTTTACTTTGATTTTTCGAATACAAAAATTTCTAATTATTATTATAATTATATTATAGTTTTCATTAAATACTAACTACTTTATTAAATTGCCATTAGATGAAAATACTCATAATGTGCAAATTTATTATGTGACGCATAAAAAAATAAAAAACAAAGTAAATATTTTTATTACATATAAAAATTGACCTTTAAATTCAATGATAAATATGCTATAATTCAAACTAGTTGTAGTATCAACCTTTTTGGTAGGAGGAACACAAAATGGATTTTACCAAACGACAGATTACCAAAATTGCCAGAGAAGCAAATAAACTTACAATACAGATGATGAAAGAGGAAGGAATTGGAAGCGGAGAATTTGATTTGATTCATCTAGTTCGTCATAATCCTGGAATTTCACAGAAAGATGCTGGTCAAAAATTAAATATGGATAAAGGTGCTGTCGCTCGTCGTGTTGTTAGTCTTGAGCAAAAGGGGTATATGATAAGAAGAGAAAACCCTATTGATGCTAGAAGTCGATTACTATATGCAACACCAAAAGCCGATTCTCTAAAAAACTCTAAAGTAGCAGTAGAAACTGCTTTCTATGCCTGGTTATTAGAAGAATTATCTACGGAAGATCAAAATACTTTCTGCACTCTTTTGGAAAAGCTTTATAAACGTTCAAAACAAGAAAGCAGAAGTGGTTTTCCACATCTACACAATATACTAAATCACACGGAGATAAATCACTATGAAAAATCATAAAAACATACAATTATTGGTTTACCTAAAACCAGTAAAAACTATTTTAGCTATAGTTACTATATCTGGTATAATTTACAATTTAGGTATGACAGCTGGCCCTTGGTTTGAAGGAATGTTAGCTCAATACTTATGTGACATAATTAATGGTTCAAAGAACTTTTGGGATATGGTAAATCTGGCAGTTATATATGTAGCAGTAATCCTTCTCGTCCAAGCTATGCGATACGTAAAACGATTGTATGTGCGCAAATTCGCAAACCATATTAATCGAGATATGAAAGAGAATCTCTATCACAACATGGTATTCAAAAGCAAAAGTGAGCTTGAAAAAGAAGATGTAGGTTCACTAATGACAAAAGCTATTGCTGATGTAGATGCTTGCGTAGAGGGAATACGCAAATTTACTACCGAAGTATTTGATACTGGCGTAGTTATGATTGCATATTTTGTGATGCTTATCAGCTACGACTGGAGATTAACAATAATTTCTATGATTTTTCCACCTATCGCCTACTATATTGCAAATAGATTAAAAAAGGCTGTAGCTCATAGTGCAAAAGAATACAAAGAAAGTGCTGGGCGACTAAACGGAGCCACATATGACAGAATAGGTAATGCATTAACATACCGAATTTATGGAAATGAATCTATGAGAGACAGTATATATGAAGAATGTCTGAGTGACTATGAGGTCAATGCAGTAAAAGCTAATATTTGGGAAAATGTCATGCAACCTATTTATCTAGTCATATCAATGGCAGGTTGTATATGTATTCTTTGGTTCGGCGGAAAAAATGTACTTGGCCATGGCTGGACACAGTGGGATATTGCCGCTTTTGTAACATACTTATCATGCTTTACAAAGTTAGCATCTAAATCATCAAAAGCTGCAAAACTATTTAATTCCGTACAAAAAGCATCTGTTTCATGGAAACGTATCCAGCCACTTTTGGAATCCAATAACACTACAAAAAATGAATATCAAAATAGTATACCGCAAAAGATGTCTAATCAAAATATAGTTGTAGTAGATAATGTGTCTTTTCACTATGAAGGTAGTAAAAATCTTTTTTCTAATGTTTCTTTTTTGGCAAAAGCAGGTGATATGATAGGAATAACTGGACCAGTTGCCTGTGGAAAAACAACTCTTGGAAAACTTTTTCTAGGAGAGTTGGAACATGATGGAATTATAAATATAGATGGCAATGTAACTTATATGGGACACGAATCAGAACTAATTAGTGGAACTATTGAGGAAAATATTCTTTTGGGAGATAATGGCGATGCTTGGAAGGCTCTTTCATGGGTACAAATGGATGAAGAAGTAAAACAGCTACCAAACGGAATACATACTCGAATCGGTAATGGCGGCATTACCCTATCCGGTGGACAACAAGCTAGAATTGCATTAGCCAGAACATTATGGCACCGAAAAGAAGTCTTAATTTTAGACGACCCATTCTCTGCAGTAGATATACATACAGAGCGGAAAATTTTTGAAGTTCTTAAAGAACTTACTAAAAATAGTGTGGTACTTTTGTTTTCACATCGCCTTTCCTTATTCCCACAGATGACGCAGATTATTTGGATGGCGAACGGAACAGTTACAGTATCTAATCATGAAAGATTGTTAAAAGAAAACGAACAGTATGCCAGCCTGTATCAAACACAAACAAAAGGAAACACTAGTGTTAAAGGAGGTGTTGAGTATGAGAAATAATACAGTAATAAAAGCTGTAAAAGAAACAATATCGTATAATAAAAAGCTGACAATTATACTAGTTTTAACAGTTGTAGGAAGTATAACAGCAGGTCTTATACCACCTTTAGTTTTGGAAAAAATAATTAACACATTGACAAATCAAAGCGAGCTTTCTTTAATGGCAATCATACTATACTTTGCAATCCTTTCCCTATCCGGTTTTTTAGATGCAGGGAAAGAAAGTTTGATTACTGTATTTGGTCAAAAGGTAACGCACCATATTAGAAGTATCATGTGCCGTAAATTAAAAAATCTTCCAGCAGACTACTATACAAGACAAGATACAGGAACAACCGTTTCAAGATTTGTAGGCGATGTAGATACTGTAGAGACTTTATTTACTTCCGGAATTATTAGTATGATAGCAGATGCTTGTCGTATTTTCAGTATTTTGGCTATCATCTTTATAAAAAGTCCTGGACTTGGCATTCTAATGCTTTTAGTTCTTCCTCTATTATATTTATTGACTCGTTCTTTCCAAAAACGAATGTTGGCAGCTCAACTTGATAATCGACAGGCAGTAGGCAGAGCTAACAATCATATTCCAGACACCATTCGTAGTATTCGCACTCTCCATAACTTAAAAAAAGAAAAATATATGGAAGAACGATATGATATATATATTCAAGAAGGTTTTAACGCTGTAAATCGCTCTAATTTTTATGATGCTATTTATTCTCCAATTATTATAACTGTCAGCACGATTTTGGTGGCTATAATGATGACTCTTTCTGCGAGGGGTGGTTGGCTAATGACTTTTTTCGGTATGTCAGTTGGAACAGCCGTAGCTGTGATTTCATATGTTGGTAAAATATTTGAGCCTTTAGAAAGCATTGGAATGGAGATACAAAACATTCAATCTGCTGCCGCAGGAGTACGTAGAATCAATTCATTTTTGAATGAAAAAGAAAAATCTATTATTACTAATACTTCTAATATACAAATAGATGATATCCCTGCTATTAGATTGAATAACTTGCATTTTGGTTATGAAACGAACAAGGAAATTTTACGAGGTCTTACTTTAAATGTAAATTCTGGTGAACATATTACATTGATTGGAAGAACGGGTGCTGGAAAAAGTACTGTGTTCAAATTACTGTTGGGACTATATGAACCATGGAACGGTACAGTCGATATTTACGGAAAAAAGGCAAGCAGTATTCAAGAAACAGAGAAAAGAAAATTATTCGGTTATGTAGAACAGACATTTCATGCTGTACCTGGAAGTATTTTAGATCAAATCACATTGGGTGACACAACATTCACAAAAGAGCATGCTAAGAAAGCATTGCAAACGGTAGGCTTATGGGATACTATAACTAAGTTCTCTGATGGTTTAGATACACCTTATCAAGAGTCTCTATTCTCCAAAGGACAAATTCAACTTCTTTCCATTGCAAGAGCTATCGTATCTAATCCTAAAATTCTTTTACTTGATGAAATCACAGCAAACCTGGATTCTGACACAGAGCAAAGAATACTTGAGGCATTACAAGCAGCTTCTCTCAACAGAACGATGCTGTCAATTTCACACCGTTTATATGAATATAGTGGAGGTAAATGTATCACTATCTCATAATAAGCAATGGTATATTTAAACGGCTATAAATGTTAATGGAAAATTTCAAAACTTATATTAGACATAATTGCAGTATTTACTGCACTAAAAAAATAATTTAATTTTATAAGTTAATCTCTACCTTAAAATGGGACTAATATCGACTTCTTGTCCTAACTTAATTTCATTTTTAAATGGTTTGATAATATGATTATTTTTGTCGCATATGTCACTTAGCAGCAAAGTGTATCATTAAATTAAGCATAAGGTGTATTATAATTATAAGTTCAAATATGTTTAGCATATTATTATAATAATTATTTAATATATATTCCTTTATATGTATGAATATATTTAGCTAACAATATGTTATAAAAACTCTTATACACAACAGTTTTAACGAAAGTATGGAATAATGCTTTATTGCAGTATGATATAAACGATGAATATACATTCTTATATAACTATTAGAAAAAGCAAGCTGATTGTTATTAATCAGCTTGCTTTATAAAATTGTCAAATATGGAGTAGCAATATATGAAATTTAATTTAAAATAAAAATATAATAAATTATTATTAAAACATCAAAATTATTGTAATAAACTAACAATACCAGCAATCGACACAAATATTATACAGTATTTATAATGATTTCCTTCATTCGTTATTTATGGGGAAGAATTCTCTTGAAATATAGCTTATAATTACGCTAATAGGTAGGTGATTTTATGGATCAGGTTAAAATCGGAAAATTTATCGCAAAACTTCGAAAAGATAATAATATGACACAGGAGCAACTAGGTGAAGTTCTTGGCGTTACAAATAAAACAATATCACGTTGGGAAAACGGAAACTATATGCCAAATATCGAAATGCTTCAGCTACTGAGTCAAATATTAAATGTTAGCATTAACGAATTACTTTTAGGTGAATATATTTTGAAAGATGACTCGAACGAACAAGCAAATCATAATTTAGTAAACAAGATAAAAGAAAGTTCATTTTCCTTTGAAGAACAAAAAATATTTTGGACTAACAAATGGCAAAGAGAGCATATATCTATGTTTGTTTTGTTAACGCTTATCAATATATTTGCTATTGTATTTATCATAATAAAGGGTAAAATCTGGTGTTTAACCATAATGCCGTTAATTGGACTTATTGAATACGCTTGGCAAAATAACAAAATGATGATATATATAGAGAATCAACTCTATGGTAAAAATGAAAAGTGATCTGTTATGACTATTCCAATTATCCTAACAGATAAAGATCATAAGAGCTTAAGGGACATTTCACAAACTTAAAAGTGGACCTTTTCCTTTCTATACGAAATGCACAGGAAAGAGCGGATTAAGAATGGACAACAGTTTTGCAACAGTACATCCGGAGCTTGTGTCTTGGTGATCAAAAAATAATCTCACTCTTATCCAGGACAGGATTACCTGCTGCGTTTCAAATAAAATATACCAGTGAGAACATCAGTGCCACTACGAATGGCATACCAACGCAAAAAGCAGATCAGTCAGAGAAAAATATCACATTTGTTCGGGAACAATGGCGGTTGAAGGAATCACAATGACCTTGCTTCATTAAGACTAGAGTTAGCCAAATAACGGTCGAGAAAAAAACGGAAATTTTAAGCCGACACTTCGGTAGCAGACCATGCCGCCGAAGCTAGCCTTGATATTGATATAACTGAGTTCCGAACCATGCGAAATCTTATGATTCGGGTGCAGAACAAGGCAAAGAAACTCAAACACTTGCATGACAAGGTACTCCCTAGGCTGAAACAGCAGCTGGCAGATACCAATGAAATATTCAAGGAAAGAAACGAAAAGCACTTACCGCAAAAATCTAAGAAGTATAACAATCAATCAACTAGCAATTAGAGAAGTTCTCGGATATTTTGAAAGCCGAAGACTACCCAGATTTGTAGGCCTTTATGAGAACCTTTCGCCATAAGGAAGCCGTTATGTATTAGTATAATCACAACCTTTCTCAGTGGGAACGCCAGACTAGAAGTCCTCCTGAAAGAGAAAGTGCCCGAGAAAAACTCCGACAGTTTCAGCATCAGTGCAAACAAAAACACGCTCGGAAAAAGTCCTTTGACCAAGAGCGGTAACTTAGAC